>CAKAQT010000234.1:0-2505 GCA_916720325.1 Parahaemophilus parainfluenzae | reverse complement strand
CGGTCATTTTTCTTAAGGTTTTTACAATGAATAATCCCTTTCCTCTTCTTGGCATCACTGGTTACAGCGGTAGTGGCAAAACCACATTATTGGAAAAATTACTTCCTCAATTAATCAAAAAAGGTCTACGTGTTTCAGTCATTAAACACAGCCATCACAACGCTCACGTGGATAAAGAGGGCAAAGACAGTTGGCGCATGAAAGAGGCGGGGTCTGCGCAAGTTATTATGGCTTGTGATACTCGTTGGGCATTAATGACAGAAACCCCTCAAGAGCCGGTTTCATTAGCCTATTTAAGCCAACAATTTGATCGTCATTTAACGGATTTAGTTTTGGTGGAAGGATTTAAACAAGAACCTATTCCAAAGATTCTATTGCATCGACAAGAGATGACAAAACCGTTGCCGGAATTAGATGAAAACGTGTTGGCTTTAGCAACGGATTATTCACTTGAAACTGACCGCACTTTATTAGATATTAATCACATTGAACAGATCGCTGAGTTTATTTATCAATGGTGGAAAAAGACGCAGTAATAGAACGTCAGCATTATAAAGGGCTGGCTTGGGTGGCTTCCATGGCTTTGTTTATGCAAAGCTTGGATGCGACTATTTTAAATACTGCCTTACCCACCATTGCAACAGATCTGCAAACCCCTGTCTTTGAAATGCAAATGGCGATTATCGCCTATTCTCTTGCCGTAGCCTTATTTATTCCTTTAACTGCTTGGGCGGCTGCTAAATTTGGTACACTTACGGTTTTCCGCTCCGCTGTTTTTACCTTTGTATTCGGTTCAGTCGCTTGTGCGATGGCCACTTCTCTCGAAACTCTTGTGCTTGCACGGATTCTTCAAGGTATTGGCGGGGCATTTATGATGCCTGTCGCTCGCCTTGCGATTATTCAAACCGTACCGAAAAATCAATTAATTAATGCCTGGAATTTAATGGCGACAGCAGGACTCATCGGCCCGATTCTTGGCCCGATTTTAGGTGGTTGGCTTGTGGTGCATACGTCATGGCATTGGATTTTCTTAATCAATATTCCTATTGGCATGTTAGGCTTCTGGGCTGCCGCTAAAGTGATGGGAAATCATAAGGGCAATGCGAATAAGTTAGACTGGACAGGCTTTTTACTCTTTGCATTTGGTTTAGTCGGTTTAACGCTCGGGCTTGATTTACTGGGCGAAAGTCACCGTGACAATATGACTACATATAGTGCATTGTCGATTGGTATTGCATTATTGGTGGCCTATTATTTTTACGCAAAAGGTAATGAACGTGCCATTTTACCGTTATCTCTTTTCAATACGAGAACATTCCGATTAGGTATTGCAGCCAATATCTTTATTCGCCTTTCCGGTTCGGCTGTGCCGTTCTTATTGCCATTAATGTTCCAACTTTCTTTTGGCTATTCAGCTGAAGAGTCAGGCTGGTTGCTTGCACCCATTGCGCTAATGTCCGTCGTATTTAAACGCTTTATTGGGCATATTTTAAATATGCTAGGTTATAAAACCACACTAATTTTATCGTCACTTTTAATGGCAGCCTCGACGGTTTCAATGTCATGGCTTGATACCTCATCATCAACGACATGGATTATATGTAATCTGATGTGGTACGGTGCCTGCATGTCGATGATTTTTACCTCAATTAACACTCTTACCGTTGGCGACCTATCACAGGCACAAAGCGGTGTAGGCTCAACGGTGCTGAGTATTGTGCAACAAGTAGGAATCGGATTTGGTATCGCTGTGGCATCTATTATTTTGACGTTATATCGTCAATTCATGGGTAACGACGGCGATGCATTACAACATGCTTTCAGTTACACGTTTCTGACCACTTCTGTTTTTGCTATTGCATTAGTTTGGATATTGAGTTATTTACGCAAAACAGACGGGGATCATTTACGGAAAAAACGCTGATATTGAATGTCTTAGTCTAATTAGTTATAAGAAAGATCTTTTTCTTATTTCGTAAAAGTTTGATTTGCTTATATCTTAGGAAAAATTTTATATTCATGTTTGGGTGTTTTGCCCGATTAAAGAAGGAAAACTTATGAAATTAAAAGCGACCTTAACTCTTATTGCAGCTAGTTTGTTTTTAGCAGCTTGTGATCAATCTGGTTCTGCGACAAAAGAAAATGCAAAAGCAGAAACAGCAAAACCTTCAGGTAATAATACATTTGTGTACTGTACAGCGAAGGCACCACTTGGCTTTAGCCCAGCATTAGTAATGGAAGGTACATCTTACAACGCAAGTTCACAACAAGTGTATAACCGTTTGGTTGAATTCAAAAAAGGCTCTACTGATCTTGAGCCAGCATTGGCTGAAAGCTGGGAGATCAGTGACGATGGTTTAACTTATACTTTCCATTTACGTAAAGGGGTGAAATTCCATACCACAAAAGAATTTACGCCAACACGTGATTTTAATGCGGATGATGTAATATTTTCTTTCCAACGTCAGTTAGATCCTAACCACCCTTACCACAATGTATCAAAAG
>CAKAQT010000233.1:0-2511 GCA_916720325.1 Parahaemophilus parainfluenzae | reverse complement strand
GACAAAAATGATAAGATCGTTGCCTTATTACAAATTGGTACAGCGGCTGAAAAATTAGAAAGAGACTGTAAACCAAAAGATTTATCACGTTTCGTGAGCCATCTATAAAGATCAAAAAAGGCGGAGATTTCCGCCTTTTCTATTGTTCTTATTCAAACTCGCCTTCTAATCCACTTCGGATTTTATTTTCAAACGCTGTATAGTCCACTAAAAATGCATCGTGACCATAATCTGATGGGAATTCGTAGAATCTTAAATCCACGCCAGCTTGCTCTAAAAGCTGTTTACTTTTATGCAAATCAATGGATTTAAATAGTTGATCTGTCGTCACTGAAACCAATGTATAACAGGCTTTAATTCGAGATAAAGCTTCTTTTACATCCGTATACCCTACGCTAGGATCATACAGATCGAGTGCACGCAATAAATGCAAATAGGTGTTAGCATCAAAACGCTCTAAGAATTTTTTACCTTGATAACTCAAATAGGATTCCACTTGAAAGTGATCACCCCAAAATTGTCCTTCAGATTTAGTCGCTCGCCCAAATGCCTTGGCTAACTGTACATCGGTCCGATAGGTTAACATTCCCAACATACGAGCAATGGAAAGCCCTTGATTAGGCGGTATCCCCTCATAATAATCGCCATTATTAAAATTCGGATCATTAATGACAGCCTGACGCATCACATGATTAAACCCTATGGCTTCTGCACTAAAGAAGATGGAAGAACAAAGATTCACAATGTTATCCATAAAATCCGGATAATCAATTGCCCATTGTGTGGCTTGCATACCGCCAAAGGAGCCGCCCACTATTGCTTTTAAATGCGTGATGCCAAGATAGTCAAGTAACGCTTTTTGTACTTTGATAATATCTTGAACAATAATATTGGGGAACTGGCTACCGTAAGGTTTTCCTGTAGTGGGATTAATTGAGCTTGGTCCCGTTGTTCCTTTACAACCGCCTAATACATTTGAGCAAATAAAAAAGTACTTAGATGTATCAAAAGCTAGACCTTTGCCCATAAAGTTTTGCCACCAACCATCTTTATTCGGCTCATCAAAATAAGGTTCTGCATCTCCCGTTAAGGCATGACAAATCAGTACAGCATTACTTTTATCTGCATTTAAAGTGCCGTAAGTTTGATACGCGACATTAATAGGCGAAAGCTGCCCACCCAATGTTAATTGGAGGGGATTGTCTTGAAACAACACGACATTTTGCACAGCCATTAAAATGATAACCTTTTACGTTGATGATTTAACAATTATCAACAGCTCATGTTTTTTGTCAAGAAATTTTAGACGTTTAGACGTCTAAATATTTCCTCATCAATTTGGTAAACAAATTACACTTGAAATTATTTTGATTTTTCAGTATGTTAGCCATATGCAACTATCCAAAATGCGGTTAAAAATGACCGCACTTTCATGGCTCTCTCGCCTTCCTCTGAAAAAACTCCTCGGCTACGCTTTGGGGTTAGGTTTACTCGTCTTGATTGGTTGCTTCACCATTGATCGCGCTGTGAGTTTCTATGTACAGGATCGCGTTTATGAAGACGTTGAAACACTCCCACATCGTCACTATGCATTAGTACTGGGCACATCCAAATATGTTGCCAAAGGTAAAACCAACAAATATTACGACTACCGTTTAGAAGCATCAAAATACTTAATCGATCAAAATAAAGTTGATTATTTACTGCTAAGTGGCGATAACCGCACACTTCAATACAATGAGCCGCGTACCATGTTTTTGGACCTACGTAAAATGGGCGTGTCTGAAAGCGTCATGTTTAAAGATTTTGCAGGATTCCGCACCTTAGACTCTGTTGTGCGAGCAAATAAAGTTTTTCAAGTTCCCTCTTTTACGATCATCAGTCAAAAATTCCATTGTGAACGTGCTCTGCTTATTGCTAAACATTACGATATTGATGCCATTTGTTTCACCGCAAAACAGCCTGAAGTTTATTTTGGGACGCGTGTCCGCGAAATGTTTGCTCGCGTGAAAGCCGTATTAGACTTAATTATCGGGGTAAAACCTTATTTTCTTGGCACGCCAGAACCACTGCCAATGCCTGCTGAATAGTTAATGATTCTTTAATTTTTACCCTGTTTAATCAAAAAAGATCTAAATAAAAAGATTTTTATACGATTTTTTATCATATTTATTTGACAATTTTTACTTAAATCGCTATTTCTAATAGCCATCATAAAACACAACATCTTACTTTTTTCATTTTAGAGGATTATCTTATGTCTCATTTATCGGTAGCAAAATTTGGTGGTACATCCGTTGCGAACTATTCCGCGATGCAAGCTTGTGCCAAAATCGTCATTGCAGATCCTAATACTCGCGTTGTCGTGCTTTCTGCCTCTGCTGGTGTCACAAACTTATTAGTTGCCTTAGCCAATGGTGTCGAAGCTGAAGAGCGCGCGAAATTAATTGGTGAAGTCCGCCAAATTCAAGAAAACATTTTAAATGAATTAAAAGACGACAGCCGTGTTCG
>CAKAQT010000232.1:0-2528 GCA_916720325.1 Parahaemophilus parainfluenzae | reverse complement strand
TGCCAACCTATGATGCCATCTATGACTCAGGTCTTGACCATCTCCTTTGTCGTAACGAACAAGGTGCCGCGATAGCTGCGATTGGTTATGCGCGCTCTACTGGCAAAGTTGGCGTTTGTGTGGCAACCTCTGGCCCAGGTGCCACCAATTTAATTACCGGTTTAGGCGATGCCTTTGCTGACTCTGTACCAATCGTGGCATTTACTGGCCAAGTGGCAGCTCCCCTTATCGGTACCGATGCTTTCCAAGAAGCCGATGTTTTAGGTTTATCTCTTGCGTGCACCAAGCACAGCTACATTGTGCAATCCATCGAAGAACTCCCCGAAATTATTGCCTCTGCTTTCCAAATTGCACAAAGTGGCAGACCAGGTCCAGTTCTCATCGATGTGCCTCGCAACATCCAAGTGAGCGATGTACCTGAACATATCAAACCTATTGTCAAACCTATCGTAAAACCAACCGCACTTTCAGAATTAAAATTAGCTGAAGCAAAAGCATTATTGGCGCAAGCGAAAAAACCAGTGCTTTATGTGGGTGGTGGTGTAGGTATGGCAAAAGCCACACAAGCGGTCAAAAAATTCCTACAAATCACCAAAATGCCATCCGTTTCAACATTGAAAGGTTTAGGCTCAATTGACCCAACCGATCCCGTTTATATGGGCATGATTGGTATGCACGGCACAAAAGCCGCAAACGTTGCCGTACAAGAATGTGATTTATTGTTAGTATGCGGTGCACGTTTTGATGACCGTGTGACCGGTAAATTAGACAGTTTTGCACCACACGCGAAGGTCATTCATTGTGATATTGATGCGGCAGAAATCAACAAACTCCGTTTGGCCAATGTCGCCCTTCAAGGTGATTTAATTCAAGCTTTAGAGGCTTTAAGTATCCCGCTTGAGATTAATGATTGGCGAGCACACATTCAAGCATTGAAAGCCAAACTCGATTTCACTTATATTGACAATGCAGGCAACCGACCGGTTGACCCTTGGTCGTTGCTCAACACGCTTTCTCAGCGTAAACCTCAAAATGCCGTGATTTGTACCGATGTGGGCCAACACCAAATGTGGTCTGCACAACATATGCGTCATTTCGCACCAGAAAACTATATTACCTCCGCGGGCTTCGGCACCATGGGTTTTGGTTTACCTGCAGCAGTAGGGGCAAAAAAAGCACGTCCTCATGATGAAGTGATTTTGGTGACAGGCGATGGTTCATTAATGATGAACATTCAAGAATTAGGCTCTATCAAACGCGGCAAATTACCGGTAAAAATTTTGCTGTTAGATAACCAACGCCTAGGTATGGTGCGTCAATGGCAAGACCTTTTCTGGAACAAACGCCGTTCAGAAACTATTTTAGAAGATAACCCTGATTTTGTGATGTTAGCAAAAGCCTTTGATATTCCAGCTGAACGCATTGAGCGTGCTGATGAGGTGGATGAAGCACTTAATCGCTTATTAAATAGCGAAACCGCTTATTTGTTACAAGTATGCATTCCACCTGATGAATGCGTATGGCCATTGGTCCCACCTGGTGCGTGTAATGCCGATATGTTGGAGGAAATTTAAGATGAACCAATATACTTTTGAATTGACTGCTCAACATCGCCCAGAGGTTTTAGAACGCGTATTACGCGTTATTCGTTTACGTGGCTTCACTGTGACTAATATGGATATGGCATTGGTAGACACTCAAGTGCAGTTAAAAATCACTGTAAAATCTGACCGCACTTTTGATCTGTTGGTGAATCAGTTAGCAAAATTGCCGGATGTTATGGAAATAAAATAATGAAAAAATTTATCTTACTTGTCATTTCTATTTTATTTGTATTTGGATGTACAACAACACAAGAAAAAGAAATATCTAAGCAAACAGAGGTGATTCAAGCCTTTTTTATTGCAAATAATAATATTTATGCTGTAGGAGATTTAAATAGCTATCAGTTCTCTTCTTCTAAATCAGAAGATGTGCAAAATTTCATTAATTTTTTAAATTCTAAAGAGATGAAAGCTTTTAAAGAAGCACGCATAGATCGTATTGAAAAAAATAGTGAAGATAACAAAATTAAGGCATTGATATTTATTGAACTTGATAGCAAAAAATTGGCTAAAAAAGAGATAGAAAGTTTATTTAATAAACGTGATGTTTACAAATCATCTGAGGAAAATCCTGACTTACTTTTTGAAATAAGTCATGGTGAGCTTGTAAAACTTCAGAATAAAGATGAGATATTAATTAAAGGAAAGCTATCTAAACCATTAAAAACAAATTTTATTGAATATAAAAAATCAACAAGTTTTGATTATGAAGGAACCTCAGATGGAGCTTCAATGGCTTTAGTTTGGGGAGGTGTTGCTATTCTTATGATTCCATTAGCAATTATTACATTACCATTTCAAGCTGTAGATTCTTTATCTAAATAATTGTATTTATAAACTTAATTATATCGAATAATTCAACGAACCCTAAAAATTTACTTGGAGAGATTATTTATGCCAAAACTACGTTCAGCGACCAGTACA
>CAKAQT010000231.1:0-2535 GCA_916720325.1 Parahaemophilus parainfluenzae | reverse complement strand
TAATTTGGTTGCGGGGGCCGGATTTGAACCGACGGCCTTCGGGTTATGAGCCCGACGAGCTACCAAGCTGCTCCACCCCGCGTCTGATGGCGCGTAATATACTCGTTTCAAAAATTATTGCAAGATTTAAACTGAATTTGACTTTCTGTTTGTTAAGAAAATAAACAATGTGAATATTAATTAATCATTTTATGAAATAGTGCTAGTCCTAAAAGGGAATTTTTGATAGCGTATGCAACTTTGTATTAGTTAGTTTAATTTAGGAAAATAAGAATGAAATTTCGTCAAAATCTCGCTGTAAAAATTCTCTCTGTAATGGCGGCAGTTTCGGTGCTTGCGTCATGTGGTTCCGCACCAAGTAAAGTCTCTTCAAAAAATAATTCTAGCTTGCCGCGTACTGCGACAGGCGACGATCCACAAAAATTCGGGGCAAAGTATAGTGGACGTACTTATCAACAAGCTATTTTAAGTCCAGTAGCTTCCGTGGAGAACAAAGGTGCGGTAGTTAACCAAGGTGATTTTTTAACGCAGTTGACGAATGTTCGTGATTATTCAAATTCATTAACAAATCGCTTTGCGGCGAATTATGGCAAAATCACTAACTGGGTACTTGCAGGGGCTAATGTGAATGAATTAGCACAATACGGCATCAACCCACAGATTATGAAAGGTTTCGATGGTTATCAAAACGTGTTGATGACAGGTTATTACTCACCAGTTATTCATGCTCGCCGTACTGCACAAGGCCAATATCAACATCCAATTTATGCGATGCCAAGCTATAAACGTTATAGCCGTGCAGAAATTTATAATGGTGCATTGGCTGGACAAGGCTTAGAGCTCGCTTACAGTGATTCAATGATGGATAACTTCCTATTAGGCGTGCAGGGGAGTGGCTATGTTGATTACGGTGATGGCAATTTAAATTATTTAGCCTATGCTGGCCAAAATGGCTATAAATATCAAGCTGTTGGTCGTTTGTTAGTAGAAGATGGTGAAATTCCAAAAGAAAAAATGTCTATTCAAGCGATTCGTGAATGGGGGAAAGCAAACCCATCTCGAGTACGAGAATTGTTAGAACGTAATCCATCTTATGTTTTCTTTAAAAACGATCCAACAGGTGAAGTGAAAGGTTCTGCAGGTGTGCCTTTAGTGCCAATGGCTGCCGTTGCTTCTGATCGCAATGTGATTCCTTCTGGAACCGTATTATTGGTTGAAGTGCCAGATATTGATAATGATGGTAACTGGATGGGCACACACAAATTACACTTAATGGTGGCGCTTGATGTGGGCGGTGCGGTAAATGGTCACCACTTTGACTTATACCGTGGTATTGGCGATCAAGCGGGTCATATTGCGGGGTTATCAAAACACTATGGACGTGTTTGGGTTCTACAATAATGGCTCGTGTCGATAACTACGAACAACGTTTTGGCGGCATTGGTCGCCTTTACACACCAGAAGGCTTGGCGCGTTTGCGTCAGGCTCATGTGTGCGTCATTGGTATTGGCGGCGTAGGTTCGTGGGTGGTGGAAGCGCTTGCACGAAGCGGCGTAGGGCAGATCACCATGATTGATATGGATGATATTTGTGTCACCAATATTAATCGTCAGCTTCCTGCGTTAAGCGGCAATATTGGCAAGCTTAAAACTGAAGTGATGGCGGAGCGCGTTAAGCTGATTAATCCAGAATGTGTGGTGAATATCATTGATGATTTCATCTCACCGGATAATCAAGCTGAATACTTAAATCGTGGCTATGATTATGTCATTGATGCCATTGATAGCGTGAAAACGAAAGCCGCCATGATTGCCTATTGCAAACGTAATAAAATCAAAATTATTACTATTGGTGGTGCAGGTGGTCAGACTGATCCTTCGAAAATCCAAATTGCTGATTTAAGTAAAACGATCCAAGATCCATTATTGGCGAAAGTGCGGTCAGTTTTACGCAAGGATTTCAATTTTACTCAAAATCCACAACGTAAGTTTGCAGTTGATGCGGTGTTTTCCAGCCAGCCTCTGATTTTCCCTAAAATGGGCGAGGGCTGTGAGGTATCAGCCACCATGAATTGTGCAAATGGCTTTGGTGCAGCAACCATGATAACCGCAACTTTTGGATTTTTTGCCGTTTCTAG
Organism: Parahaemophilus parainfluenzae; assembly: GCA_916720325.1. GTDB lineage: Bacteria > Pseudomonadota > Gammaproteobacteria > Enterobacterales > Pasteurellaceae > Haemophilus_D > Haemophilus_D parainfluenzae_W. The sequence goes on along the minus strand of CAKAQT010000231.1, from coordinate 398 downwards.
GGTAATCGATAAGTTATTAAAATAAAGAAATGAAGCAACGTGAAAACGTTGCTTTTTCTTTATGAATGAAAGTATTTAACAAGATGAAGAAATATCACTTCATTTTTTTATTTGGAATGTTGCAATTTTATCAAAAAGGCGTAGTCTATGTTGGCTTTGAGAATAATTCCCAATAAAAGTAAGGAAACAAACATGAAACAAGTATTAAAAATGAGTGCAATTTCTACCGCACTTTTAGCCCTTCCAATGATGGCAAATGCTGATGTATTGGCCTCCGTGAAACCGCTCGGTTTTATTACATCGTCTATTGCAAACGGTGTGACGGATACACAGGTTTTAGTGCCGGCAGGTGCTTCTCCACATGATTACAGCTTAAAACTTTCAGATGTGCAAAAAGT
>CAKAQT010000230.1:0-2545 GCA_916720325.1 Parahaemophilus parainfluenzae | reverse complement strand
GCGCAAGAAAAACCACCTGCAAAATTAAGCGTAGAATTTACAGAAATCGCCCAAAGCGCAGTTGAAAAATATCACAAAAACCGACCGCACTTAGCAAGATTTATTACGGAAGTGATCGCACAAGATCCCCGTCCCGCTTATCAACAAGGTAAAGAAACTGATCGTATTTATGGTATTAGTCTGTACGAATTTAATATTAAATGGCGTATTAAAGCAGGGACAACAGATTGTGTCGAAATTCTGGATATCCAAAAATTAAAAGAACAAAAAAGCTGACTTTCGTCAGCTTTCTTTTTATCGTTTTAATCCTGTCTAATCCGGCAATGCATTTATCACAGCTTTGACGAGCGTTGCCAATGGAATCGCGAAGAATACGCCCCAGAATCCCCATAATCCGCCAAAAATCAGCACTGAAATAATGATTACTAAAGGGTGTAAATTAACGACTTCAGAGAATAAATACGGTACCAACAAGTTTCCATCTAGAAGTTGACTCACCGCAAAGGCCACAATTAAATACCAAAACGTTGGGGAAATGCCAAACTGGAACATCGCCACTAACGCAACAGGAATCGTCACCAATACCGCGCCGATATAAGGCACTAATACAGACAACCCAACGGCAACAGAAAGCAACAGCGGATAATTTAAACCAAAGCTTAAAAAGATGATGTAAGTTACCACGCCGACAATCAAAATTTCCAACAGCTTACCATGAATATAATTCGCAATTTGTTGCTGCATTTCATTCCATACTTTAGAGGCTAAAAGACGATTTTTAGGTAAAAAGCGACTCACGCCAGCAAGAAGCTCAGTTTTATCTTTCAGCATAAAGAACATCATTAATGGCACTAAAAACGCATAAATACCCAGTGATACAAGGTTCATTAATGAGGTAATCGACAATTTCACCGCAGATTCACCGAAGCCCAAAATCTTCGCACGAGCAGCACTAAAAAAGGTGTCAATCATGGTGTAATCAATGAGTTCAGGATAATGCTCAGGAAGGGCTAACAACCATTCATGTAACTTATTGAACATGGCTGGCAAATCGCTTAATAAGGAAATCGTTTGATTCCATAATGTTGGCACAAGCCCGAAGAAAATTAATAATGCCAAGGTTATAAATCCACCAAAAATAACTAGCGTAGCGAGCATTCGAGGAAATTTTAATTTTTTCGTTAGAAAATTAATCGGCATTTCCAATAAATATGCTAATACAATGGCAATCAGCAAAGGGGCGATTAAATCACTAAAGAAATAAATCGCAATAAAGCCAAACAACAAAATGGCAAGTAGCCCCATCGCCTGCGGATCGCTTAAGCGGCGGCTATACCAATTTTTTAGCATTTCTAACATAAAGTCTTCCTAAACAAGTATTTTTTGTCATTATAAGTTAAAATTTGAATCAATCCTATATCCACTCATTCAACATAAAATAGAAGGAAACGTTATGTCTGTGACGATTTATCATAATCCGCGTTGCTCAAAAAGCCGTGAAACCTTAGCTTTATTAGAAGAAAAAGGCATTCAACCAACTATCGAACTTTATTTACAACAACACTACTCTGTTGAAGCATTACAGCAACTGGCTAATAAATTAGGATTAGATGATGTCAGAAAAATGATGCGTACCAAAGATGAGCTTTATCAATCATTAGGGTTAGATAATCCAGCATTAACGAAGGATGATTTATTAAAAGCCATCAGTGAAAATTCAGCCCTATTAGAACGCCCGATTGTGGTAAAAGGTGAAAAAGCTAAAATTGGACGACCGCCTGAAAGCGTACTCGCTATTTTGTAATTCTATTCATTTTCGCTATAATGACTTGCCGTGAACCACTTCACGGCAATTTTTTAGAGGTAAATATGACGAAAAAAACAAAAAGTGCGGTTGAAAATCAGCCCATTTATCAACACACCAAAGGTGTCGTGAAAGATAATGCCGTGATGGCACTATTACACGACAAATTATTCCGCCAACGCGTTGAGAAAAAACGTAAAGGTAAAGGCAGTTACCAACGCAAAGCAAAATATGCGAGCAATTGGTTTGAAAAGCCCGATGATAAAGTTTTTGATTTCAGAAATTTTATCATCGGGTTTTTCGTTTCAATTTCAGTATAAAAAATAACAAACAGAGGAAGTCTATATGTCAATCAAAACAGAAGTTTTATTTAACAATACTTGGAATGTCCGTATCAGTGATCCGGGTGAAGAAGGGGCTCAAAGCCACTTTTTTGAAACCATTTATCTCACGCTCACGGCTTATTTTGAAGGCGAAAATGTGCGTTATGAATTTGTGCGTAAAGTAGAAGATCAAGTAAAAATCAAACGCTCATTTACAGAATTAAGTGAGTTATTCAAATTCTTAGGGGATTATCTGGATCCGGTTTCTCTCGGTAATCTCGGTGTAAAAATTGGTAACTTAGGCGTAAAAGCTGAATAACGTCTCTACCAATAAAAAAGTGCGGTCAAATTGAACCGCACTTTTTATTTCTCAACTCATATTATTGTGCAAGTAATACACTTAATGCTGAATACAAGG
>CAKAQT010000229.1:0-2567 GCA_916720325.1 Parahaemophilus parainfluenzae | reverse complement strand
AGCTTTATCATCGATTGCTTCTTTTGCTTCAGAAACTGCTTTTCTTACTTCAGATACTTTATCTTCAGTTACATCTTTCACTTCAGTAGCTTTGTCTTCAACCACTTCTTTTGCCTCAGACGCTTTATGTGTCACAGCATCTTTAATATAGTTAGCCGCTGCAAATAATGCATCTTTAACTTGTGTTGCAGCATTCACTGTCGTATCTTTTACTTCAGTTGCTTTATCTCCGATTTTATTGTTCATAGCTACTCCCCTTGTGTCATTATGATGGCTTAATTTAAGCTATTCATTTATAGCTCATTTTCAGTCTATCAAAAAAATTTTAAAAAAACACCTAAAAATATACATTTTTAGGTGTTGCTTATTTTTGACTGCTTTTAAAAAGTAAATCATATAAACTTTGTTTTTCGTATTTTAGCCATTCTATTTTGGATAATGGAAAGCTTCAATGGTGCCTTTTTCACCATTCCACTCAATTTGAACAATCGTTGAAGGGTAAAAACTAATTGGATTTCGCTTACCGTAAAGCTCTGAAACAATACTGCCTACTAAAGGTAAATGAGAAACGAGTAAAACACTTTCAGTACCTTCTTCTTGCAAAACAGATAGATAATCAGCTACCAATGTAGCATTACCATAAGGTGTAATCCCACTCCAAATTTCAATATCATTAAGCGTGTTACCTAAGGCTGAATTTACAAGCTCAAACGTTTCTTGTGCTCTTACATAAGGGCTGACAATTACTTTTTGAACTGAAAGTGCGGTTGAATTTAGATGAGTTTTAAGCCATTGTCCCTGTAATATCGACTGTTTTCGACCGTAGTCATTTAAATGCCGAGCCTCATCGGATGAAGAGACAACTTCAGCTTCTCCATGACGCATAATAAAAATTTTCATGTCTTTGCTTTCCTAAAAATAATAAAAGATAAATTTTATGGATCAAAAATGGGGGCAAGCCCCCACTTTATTAATTCGCTTTCACTGCTTCTGCAATTTCTTCTGCACATTGTTTTGCAAGTACACCGTCTTCACATTCGACCATGACGCGAATAAGAGGCTCAGTACCAGACTTACGCAGTAAAATTCGACCTTTGCCTTCTAAACGTTTTTCCACATCTGCAGCTACCGCTTTTACCGCTTCACTTTCTAATGGATTATCACCACCAGCAAAACGAACATTAATGAGTACTTGAGGGAATAATTTCACCGCACTTGCAAGCTCGTTTAAAGATAAACGATGTTGAACCATTGCACTTAATACAGCTAGTGATGCAATAATACCATCACCTGTCGTATTTTTATCAGCAATAATGATATGGCCTGAGTTTTCTCCGCCTAGCGTCCAGCTATGTTCTACCATTTTTTCTAACACATAACGGTCGCCAACGTTAGCACGCACAAAAGGTACACCTAACATTTTTAACGCAATCTCTAAGCTCATATTACTCATTAATGTGCCCACTACGCCACCTTTTAGCTGACCTGAACGTAAAGCTTCACGAGCAATAATGAAAAGGATTTGGTCACCATCTACTTTATTACCTAAGTGATCCACCATCATAATACGGTCACCATCACCATCATAAGCGAGACCAACATCCGCTTTAGTTTCAAGCACTTTTTCCTGTAACGCTTTTACATCGGTTGCACCACATTTTTCATTGATATTGATTCCGTTTGGATCTGTACCAATTTCAATCACTTCAGCGCCTAACTCACGTAATACATTTGGCGCAATATGATAGGTCGCACCATTTGCGCAATCCACTACTATTTTATAACCATCTAAACCAAGATGTGCAGGGAAAGTGCTTTTACAAAATTCGATATAACGTCCTGCGGCATCACTGATACGGCTTGCTTTACCTAAATCAGCAGACTCCACACAATCCATTGGCTGATCAAGCATGGCTTCAATCGCTTCTTCAATATCATCTGGTAATTTTGTACCTTGTGAAGAGAAGAATTTAATCCCGTTATCATAATAAGGGTTATGTGATGCCGAAATGACAATACCCGCTTCTAAACGGAAAGTGCGGGTTAAATACGCCACGGCAGGTGTTGGCATTGGACCGGTAAATGCGGCAGTTAAACCAGCTGCTGCCAAACCTGCTTCAAGTGCAGATTCCAACATATAACCTGAAATACGAGTATCTTTCCCTATTAACACAGTGCGAGAACCTTGAGATGCTAAAACCTTACCCGCAGCCCAACCTAATTTCAATGCGAAATCTGGCGTGATTGGATATGTACCTACTTTTCCACGTACACCATCAGTACCAAAATATTTACGATTTGCCATGTTTATTCCTTATTAAATTTGAATAATGATGTTGTAGAAATCATTAGTTCTACAACATATAAAATCTGTTAGTTTTTTACGCTTGTTGCGCTTGTTGCGTTGCCTGCCATACCTTCAAGGCGTCTGCCGTTGCAGCTACATCATGTACACGCAAAATTGTCGCACCATTTTGAGCCGCAATTAATGCCCCAGCTACACTTCCTACAACACGTTCAGTCACGGGCTTATCTAATACAGCACCAATCATCGATTTACGTGAAAG
>CAKAQT010000228.1:0-2575 GCA_916720325.1 Parahaemophilus parainfluenzae | reverse complement strand
GTTCAACTTGATTTGTTACCACATTTTTAATGCCATAGAAGGCGCAAGTACGCACAACGCCACCTAGGTTTTGCGCATTATTAACTTGATCAAGCACCACTAAGCAGTCTTCTTGACGCGGGACATCTAAATAACCTTGCAAAGAAAAAGTACGTTGTTTTTTCACTAACATACAAATGCCACCATGATGCTCGGTGCCACTTACTAAACTTAGCTCTTCGCTATCCACCACGTGATACACTTTTTTATTCGCGGCTAAATAACTGAAAATCTCGCCAATTCGATGTGCCATTTGCACCGTTGCCCATACGCGAACGATGCTCTCCGGACGCTCTGCAAACAATTCTAAGCACGCATTTTCACCATACACTTTCATTTCTTCAGCACGGTTCTTTCTAATTTTCTCCGGTGCTCGTGGTGATAATGCGCCAGTTTTCTTTTCTTTCGGTTTATAGCTCACGCCAGTACTTTTCACCGTTACTTTTACCGAGCCACTTTCACCATTCGCTTTATTTAATGAAAGTTCAGCAATTTTCGGTTCTCTCACTTCTTGCTGTTGGAAGCCACGAGAAGGTTTGCGATCATCCCGTTTTTTATCAAAGTGCGGTCGATTTCCCTCACGTTTTTCATTATTACGACGATCATCAAAGCGACGTTCTTTGTCATTAAATGTACGTTTTGGGCTACGCTCTTGGAAAGATTTGGTGGAATTGGTTTGGAATGATGGTTTGCGTGAATTGCTCATAATTTGCTTCTCGAAGGAAAAATTGGATAATAATTCGCCAAAAAATGCGAAAATTTGTGAGCATTATAACGAAAAAAAACCTTTTTTCTATCAATCCACAAAGGAAATATTGTAAACTAGAGCATTAATTTTTAGTGTAGAGATCGATTATGTTAATCAATAAAGCTAAACGAGCAGAACAAAATTTAAAAAATTTGCCTTTTCTCCCTTTACAGGCAGAACAGGTTGAGTTTCTGTTTAGTCCGCTTGAATTCAAAGCACAAATTATAGAATTAATTCGCCAAGCTAAAAAACGTATTTACGTGACCGCGCTTTATTGGCAAAAAGATGAAGCGGGACAAGAAATTCTCAATGAAATTTATCGCGTAAAACAAGATCATCCTGAATTGGATGTGAAAATTTTAGTAGATTGGCATCGCGGACAACGCAATTTACTCGGTGCAGAAAAATCTGCCACTAACGCTGATTGGTATTGTGAACAACGCCAAACCTATCAACTTTCCGATGAACCGAATATGTTCTTCGGTGTGCCTATTAATACCCGTGAAGTCTTTGGTGTGTTGCATATTAAAGGCTTTGTGTTTGACGATACCGTGCTTTATAGCGGCGCAAGCATCAATAACGTGTATTTACAACAACAAGATAAATACCGTTACGACCGCTATCAAAAAATCCATAATGCTGCACTGGCAGACTCTATGGTTAATTTCATCAATGATTATTTATTGGATTTCAGTGCGGTACATCCATTAGATGTGGCTAATCGCCCTCGCACCAAAGAAATTCGTAGTGCAATAAAAGCTTATCGTAAAAACTTATCTGCCCATGCGGAATATCAGTTGGAAAGTGCGGTTGGTTTTTCCGATGTTTTAACCATTTCACCACTTTTTGGTTTAGGTGCATCAGGCAATGAATTAAACCAAGTTATCGAAGATTTATTCTTACAAGTGCAGGAAAAACTGGTGATTTGTACGCCTTATTTCAACTTCCCTCGCACGTTAAGAAGTAAACTTGCCCGCTTATTAGAACAAGGAAAACGTGTCGAAATTATCGTGGGTGATAAAGTCGCGAACGATTTCTATATTCCACCAGAGCAGCCATTTAAAATGGCAGGTGCATTGCCTTATTTATATGAAAGCAATCTTCGTCGTTTCTGCGAGAAATTTGATGCTTACATTAAAAATGGCCATTTAACTGTGCGTTTATGGAAAGATGGCGATAATACTTATCACCTCAAAGGTGTTTGGGTGGACAACCAGTATATTCTTTTAACGGGGAACAACTTAAACCCGCGCGCATGGCGTTTAGATGCGGAAAATGGATTATTAATCCACGATCCAAAACAAGAACTTCTGCCTCAAGTGGAACAAGAATTGTCGCACATCCGCCAACATACCAAAGTATTGCAAGATTATTCTGAATTAGAAGAATTGACGCAATATCCTGAACCGGTGCAAAAACTGTTGAAGAAATTTGCTCGGATTCAAGCAGACAAATTAGTCAAAATGATTTTATAAACATAAAAATAAGCCGGCAAATGTCGGCTTATTGCTTTGATCTTACGCAAAAATATCAACTAACATTGCGCAAGTGAAATAAGTTGTTATAATCGCCCAACTTTTTAATCTTATCGGAGAAATCAATGAACCCAATTTCTTATTGGCAACGCCTAAAAGTTGCATTTCAATATGTGATGCCACAAATCTATATGACACAAGCAGCAGGTTGGTTAGCTAAACAAAAATGGGGCGCAGTGACACATTTTGTGATTAAAGCGTTTGCAAAAAAATACAACATTGATATGAGCATTGCTGAAAAAGAAAAATTCAG
>CAKAQT010000227.1:0-2577 GCA_916720325.1 Parahaemophilus parainfluenzae | reverse complement strand
ATCAAACAGCCAAAATCCTATTTGACCGCGATTTATTAGAAGAGAAAGAAGAATACACCAAGGGTAAAGAACCTATTGCACGTTTAATTCAAAATCGAATTGCTTTCCGGTCGGAAACGCCGAAAAAAAACTGGTTAGATTTCTTTAAATCTTAATTTCTTTAAAGCGAACCTTGTGTTCGCTTTTCTTTTATCTTAATTTTACTGACTGATCCGACAAGTTGAGCTAACAAGTGTTCGCTGTTTACATTTCTTATAAATCCCCATAGAATCTGCACTTATTGTTTGTAACCAAGCAAAACTACATATACAAGGAAATGAAAAATGGAAAACACCTGTACACCAAACATTAAAAGCAGCTACACCTATGAAGATTTATTAGCTTCTGGTCGTGGTGAATTATTTGGTAAAGAAGGCCCGCAACTTCCAGCACCAACCATGTTGATGATGGATCGCATTGTAAAAATGACCGAAGACGGCGGTGCGTTTGGTAAAGGGTATATTGAAGCGGAATTAGATATTCATCCAGATTTACCGTTTTTCGGTTGTCACTTTATTGGTGACCCAGTTATGCCAGGCTGCTTAGGTTTAGATGCGATGTGGCAATTAGTGGGTTTCTTCCTTGGCTGGGTAGGCGGTAAAGGTAAAGGCCGTGCATTAGGCGTAGGTGAAGTGAAATTTACTGGACAAATCTTACCAACCGCGAAAAAAGTGGTTTATCGCATTAATATGAAACGTGTGATTAATCGCAAATTAGTAATGGGAATGGCTGACGGTGAAGTGGAAGTGGATGGTCGTGTTATCTACACTGCAACTGATTTAAAAGTTGGCTTATTCCAAGATACATCAAGTTTCTAATTCAAATAAACACAACATCATATAAAAATAATAGCCCGATTCATTCGGGCTTTTCTTTTTCTATTCTTCGTCAATGATATCGACAAATTCGGCATTCAGTAATTTAGCCAAATCTTGTGGGGCCAATTCGACGCTTAATCCGCGTTTTCCACCTGAAACAAAAATCGTATCAAACTCAAGTGCGGTCGAATTTATCACTGTTTTTACACGTTTCTTTTGACCTAATGGACTAATGCCACCGACTAAATATCCCGTGCTTTTTTGTGCCGCATCTTTATCGGCCATTTCAACTTTTTTTACACCAATTGATTTTGCCGCTTTCTTTAAACTCAACATATTTGCCGTGGAAAGCACAAAACACGCTAATTTTTTCTGATCACCATTTTCAGCAACTAAAAGTGTTTTAAAGGATTGGTGCGGATCAAGCCCAAGTTTTTCGGCTGCTTCATCGCCAAAATGCGTGTTGTTAGGGTCATGATCGTAAGTATGGAGAGTAAAAGGGATTTTATTTTTCTTTAATAAATCAATTGCCGGTGTCATCTGATTTCCTTATGTATTTATGTGTCTTTTTTCTGTAGAATGAATCGGTTCAGAACATTTTACAGCGGAGAGAAAAATGGACGCAAGCCTAAATATTGCTATTGCAGCAGAATTTGATCTATGTGAAAAAATTGCCGAAGCACTTGAACAAAGTGAGCTAGATGTAGGCAAGGTTTCAATCGTAGAAATTTATCCTTTTGAAGAAGAGCAAGCGGTGCGTTTTCGCAATAAAGCCGTTGCTCAATTAGCCACTGATGAGATTGAGTGGGATAGCGTTAATTATCTTTTCTTCGCAGGCCAAATTGACCAAGCGCCTTTATTAGCACAAGCAGCAGAAAGTGGCTGTGTGGTGATTGATTTAAAAGGGATTTGCTCAGCATTGTCTGATGTTCCTGTTGTTGTCCCGACAATCAATGAAGAAAATCTGACTGAATTAAGACAACGTAACATTGTGAGTCTGCCCGATCCGCAAGTGAGTCAATTAGCCTTATCTCTACTACCAATTATTCAAAAAACAAATTTAACTCAAGTCTTTGCGACGTCACTTTTACCCGCTTCTTATACGGATGGTGAAGCCGTGAATAAACTTGCGGGACAAACCGCTCGTTTACTGAATGGTATGCCATTAGAAGAAGGTGAAACCCGTTTTGCCTTTGATGTTTTTCCACAACAAGCGGCAAATTTAAATCTGCAATTACAAAAAATCTTCCCACAGTTAGACAATGTGATTTTCCATCAAATTCAAGTGCCTGTCTTCTACGGCATGGCACAAAAAGTGACCGCACTTTCAGATTATGAATTTGATTTCCAACCACAACAAAGCGAATTAATTGAATTACACGATAGCCTTGTTACGCCCGTAATTAACGGTGAAGACGAAAATGGTGAAGAAAGCGTAAAATTGCATATTAGCCAACAAAGTGCGGTTGAAAACGGTATCGAATTTTGGACAGTTGCTGACGAGCAACGTTTCAATATTGCCTTGTTAGGTGTGAAGCTACTTGAATCGATTTATCACCAAGGTTATTAATTTAAGTTAAGGGAAAAACCATGCAACAATCTCTACTTGAACGCCTTTTTTCCATTAAAGAAAAGGGCAGTACCACCAAAACCGAAATTATCGCTGGTATCACAACATTCTTTACCATGGTGTATATCGTGTTTGTAAACCCATCCGTAT
>CAKAQT010000226.1:0-2578 GCA_916720325.1 Parahaemophilus parainfluenzae | reverse complement strand
GCTGTGCTTGGTACCACTTGCATTAAGCCGATTGCATTCGCATAACTGATCGCATACGGGTTGAAGCTAGATTCTGTTTGCATAATACCTAAAATCAAGCTTTCATCAATGCCATAGCGTTCTGCAGCTTTACGGACTAATGGAATATATTTTTGTGCACGCACTTCAACGTGGTTTGCAATCATTGAGATCACCACAAATTGCACGGTGTTACCATTTTGCAGGCGACGAGTTTGTAATTTATTTTGAATTAAATAAGTCGCAAAGTTACTTGCAATCACTTGGTTAGCAATTTGCTGACCATTGTTATCCACAACCTGACCTAATAAGAAAGGACGCGTACTAATCGGTACATCACCAGAAGCGAATAAGTCGATGCCTTTCGCATCCGAGCCCATCAATAAAGTATGGACAATCGCATTATGTAAGCGATTAAGATCTTGTTGAGTTTCAACAATAATCGTACCTTCATCAAAGCTTACGTGGCTACGCGTATAGAAAGAGTCCGTGTATTTCACGTAGTCTTTACGGCTCGCGACTAAAAGCTCATTCACCCCCCAAATACGATCGATATTATGGGAGAATTGACCAGTTAAAATATCTAAACCTTGCGTGTCTTTTGAAAACACTTCGTCGTAATTAATGCCACGTCGATGGGTTGGCGAGTCGCTACAAGCATATAAAAGTGGAAGTAGCGCCAATAATAAATACTTTTTCATAATCTTTTGTTATTTAGATGGGGGAACGTAACCTTCAATATGCACATCTTTGCCTTCAAATAAGAAATTCACCATTTCTTCTTCTAATAATTTACGATGTTCGGCATTCATCATATTGAGTTTTTTCTCGTTCACTAACATGGTTTGCTTTTTGATCCATTCGCCCCATGCTTGTTTACTAATTGAATTAAAAATACGTTTACCTAATTCACCGGGATACAGTTGAAAATCCAATCCTTCCGCATCTTGTTTCAAATATTCGCAAAAAACAGTTCTAGCCATAATAATTCCTTACAAATTGCGTTAATAAATTTTTCACAGGCTGAGCTAACCCGATCTGTTCAGGTGACGTTGGATCATACCAATATTTGACCGCACTTAATAGACCAGATTGAGATTCTTTTCCTTTTTCTGACAATTTTTTCCAATCTGAACGAGCGCTCTCTTCAAATTTTCGATCAACTTCAACATAAATAGGATGAATGTCTAAGTGAAAATGGCTAAACGTATGACGGAAAGTTACCCATTCTTGATACTCGGTAATCCCTTGCTCTTTCAGATAATTCAATAATGTTTGTTTATCATCAAACTGAGGAAAACAATACAATCCGCCCCATAAGCCTTTGCTTTCACGCTGTTCTAGCCAGACTTTCCCTTGATAAGATAAAATCAAAAAATAGCTTTGTTTTTCTGGCAACAATTTTTTCGGTTTCTTTCCAGGGAATTCTGTCCACTTTTCGAGTTTATTAGCTAAACAATCGTTATTTAGAGGACAAAGATCGCATTTAGGTTTTGTTCGAGTGCAAATCGCCGAGCCGATATCCATCATCGCTTGATTAAATTCAGCGACTCTCGTGGTTGGTGTAACCTGTTCACTAAACTGCCATAATTGATTTTCGACTTTCTTTTCGCCAGGCCAACCCTCAACAGCAAAATAACGAGAAAGAACGCGTTTTACATTACCATCTAAAATTGGATAAGGTTGATTTTGTACGGAAGATAAAATTGCGCCAGCCGTCGATCGCCCCACGCCTGTTAATGCCCAAACTTGCTCAAATTGCGTTGGAAATTCGCCTTGATATTCATCTCTGATGGTTTGAGCGGCTTTATGCAAATTTCTCGCACGGGCGTAATAACCTAGTCCCGTCCATAAATGCAATACTTCATCTTGCGACGCATTAGCAAGTGCGGTCACATTAGGAAAGGTTTTAATAAATCGCTCAAAATAAGGGATGACTGTGGAAACTTGAGTTTGTTGTAACATCACTTCGGAAAGCCAAACACCATAAAGGGTTTTATTTTGTTGCCAAGGCAAATTTTTACGCCCAAACTTTTCATACCATTGTAAAACAGAATGGGCAAAAGGGGCATCAACAGAGGATTGGGCTAACATAACTTTCCTAAAGTGCGGTCAAAAATAAGCAAAAATTTTGCGATGATTCTATCACTAAAGCACACCTCTTGATCAATTTGATTTTTTCAGTATAATTCGCAGTCTATTTGGTGCCGGATTGTCGGCGATTATTAACTCACGCGGTGTAAGTGGAAAGCATTTATAGCGGCGTGGCTTCAATTTGAGGTTTTCTATGAAACAAGGTATTCATCCAGAATATAAAGAGATCACTGCAACTTGTTCTTGCGGTAACGTGATCAAAACTCGTTCAACTTTAGGCAAAGACATCAACCTTGATGTGTGCGGTAGCTGCCACCCATTCTACACTGGTAAACAACGTGTTGTTGATACTGGTGGTCGTGTTGAACGCTTTAACAGCCGTTTCAAAATCCCAGGTACAAAATAATTTGAATCTGTGTGAAGAACCCTGCCTATGCAGGGTTTTTTATTATCTGAAATTCACCAT
>CAKAQT010000225.1:0-2582 GCA_916720325.1 Parahaemophilus parainfluenzae | reverse complement strand
AACGACCAACGAAGTACAGCGCGATACGTTTACCTAAACCGGTTTTAATCACCGCGCGAGATAAAAACATAGCAATAGCAATCAACCAAATTGTGCCGTTTGCAAAACCGGATAACATGCCGACATCACCTTGTTTTGGCGAAATTGGCGTAAGCCCAGTCAAGCCACTAATAACCAAGGCAACTAGCGTTGCAGCACCCATAGGCATTGCTTTAGCGATAATAGCCACAATGGTTGCCACAAACAGTGCTAGCATTCCCCATGCTTTTGCGGATAAACCTTCTGGTGTTGGGATTAACCAAATCCCTAAACCAACGATGACGGCAATCAGCAGCCCTTGCCATTTAAAGCCTAGTTTGACTTCTACTGTTGGAATTTTACTTTCCATAGGATAACTCCTAGATAAATGAACAAAAAATAATTCATCACGTATAACGGCCGTGATGCAATCGATTAAATAAGCGGGTATAAAGATACCACTTATTTAGTACTAGTAAAGATTTAAGAGATGTTTTTAATAAAATTTGATGAAAACTTGATGCAGATTAAAAAACAACTTTAAGAATGAAGAAATTGATTCACGCGTTCAAGCACGGTTTTTCTCACGTTATCCTTTTCAAAAAGAATTTCATGTTTTGCTTGAGGTACAAGCATAGATTCGGCATGTGGAAAAAGTGCGGTCAATTTTTCAAGATTTTTGTTATCCACAATTTTTTCCTTTTCCGCTTGTAAAATAAGCACAGGTGTTTCCACTCTTGGAATGATTTTAGGGAGCGCTTTGATTGCATTTAAACACAAATGTACCCAACGGAAAGTTGGGCCGCCTAAGTGAATAGCAGCGCGTTTTCGATTAATTCGGTTCATCCATTTCATTCGCGTTTTAGAATGGCTAAGTTCATTAAGGTTTAAATCTGCCGGTTTGTAATGTCCTTTACCAAAAACATAGCGATGACCTTGACCAAATGCCATCATCGTTGCAATGATGAGTTCATCTCGTAATGGATTTTTCATAGGAACGCCAAAGAAAGGTGAAGAAAGCACGGCTTTTTTAATATGATGATCGTAATTGGCTAGATAATAGGTGGAAATCAAAGCTCCTAGGGAATGGGCGAGAATATATTGCGCTTGATAAGCATAAAGTGCGGTCGTTTTTTCAATGATTTTTGCCATATCATCGGTATAAAAACGAAACTCATCTAAATGCCCTTTTTGAGGAATAATACGCTGTGAATAGCCTTGTCCTCGGTGATCGAAAAGCAAAACATCATAACCTTGTTGATAAAAATCATAAGCCAACTCAGTCCATTTCAGCATATTTTCTGCTCGACCATTCACCAAAATCATCAATTTTCTGACCACACTTTCAGGCTGAACCAAATGACGATAAGCTAATTTGATATTTCGTTCACCAGAAAGATATTGCGTCGGAAATTGCTCAAAAAAAGGCAATAACTCTGCAAGAGCAAATTGATGAAAATGAGGTTCTCTGATCATAATTTTCTAATGAAAAGGGCGTAGTAAATACGCCCTTTGTCGTGAAAGTAGAACTTATGCCACCAATTGTTTTAAGATACGGCGAACTGGCTCTGCAGCACCCCATAATAATTGGTCACCTACAGTGAATGCCGCTAAGTATTCTGGACCCATTGCCAATTTACGTAAACGACCAACCGGTACGCTTAATGTACCTGTTACTTTAGCTGGAGTTAATTCACGTAATGTGGTTTCTTTGTCATTTGGAATCACTTTCACCCATTCATTGTGAGACGCTAAAATTTGTTCGATTTCTTCTAATGGTAAGTCTTTTTTCAGTTTGATAGTGAATGCTTGGCTGTGGCATCGTAATGCACCGATACGCACACATAAACCATCAACAGGAATTGGATTGTCGCTTAAACCTAAGATTTTGTTGGTTTCTGCATAGCCTTTCCATTCTTCTTTAGTTTGTCCTGTTTCAGGGAGAAGTTTGTCAATCCAAGGGATTAAGCTACCACCTAATGCTGCACCGAAGTTATCCGTTGGGAAGCTATCAGAACGCATTTCTGCAGTCACTTTACGTTCAATATCTAAAATTGACGAAGCAGGGTCTTTTAATTCACTTGAAACTGCTTGTTCTAATAAGCCCATTTGTGAAATCAATTCACGCATATTTTTTGCGCCCGCACCTGAAGCCGCTTGGTAAGTTGCGACAGATACCCATTCCACTAAATCTTTTTCAAATAAACCACCGATAGCCATTAACATTAAGCTCACGGTACAGTTACCGCCTACGAAAGTTTTAATGCCTTTTTTCAAGCCTTCAGAAATCACGTGTTGGTTTACCGGATCAAGCACGATAATTGCATCATCTTTCATACGTAGTGCTGAAGCAGCATCAACCCAATAACCATCCCAACCTGTTGCTTTTAATTTTGAATAAACTTCATTGGTATAATCGCCACCTTGGCAGGTCACGATAATGTCTAATTTTTTAAGTTCTTCGATGTCGAATGCATTTTTAAGCTCACCTGCCTCTTTTCCTGCAAACACAGGGGCTTTTTGACCTGCTTGAGAAGTGGTGAAGAAAACTGGATTAATATTGG
>CAKAQT010000224.1:0-2594 GCA_916720325.1 Parahaemophilus parainfluenzae | reverse complement strand
GGCGATCACCGCTTTTATCATTCCAATATAAACGACTTTCTTGGGCTTTAATTCCGGGGGCTTGTCCGACGATATTAATGCGAGCCGTGGTTGGTGCGGCAAAAAGCGGTTCAATGCCTTTTGCGGTGAACGATTGATTATCGGGATCTTGCATAATGGATTGAGTGATTTGTGTAAGTGTTGGCATAGTACTTCCTTATTTATTGAAATAAAAATAGCTCACTTTTGATGAGCTATTTTATCATAATCGATGTTACAACATTATAGATGTTTTACTCGACGTTTTACTTCTTCCTGTTTGCCAGCGTTGAATGGACGAGCATCAGGACTGCCGAGATAACCACAAACTCGTCGGGTTACGGAGACTTTTGCACTGTCATGGTTGCCACATTTTGGACAAACAAAGCCTTTGCTTGTGCAATTAAATTCTCCTGTGAAACCACATTCGTAACATTCATCAATTGGCGTATTAGTGCCGTAATAAGGCACGCGATCGTAGCTATAATCCCACACATCTTCGAGTGCCTTCAGATTATGTTGAATATTTGGGTATTCGCCATAACAAATAAAGCCCCCGCTTGCTAATTCAGGATAAGGCATTTCAAAGTCTAATTTATCGTATGGATTCACTTTTTTCTCTACATCTAAGTGATAGCTGTTAGTGTAGTAGCCTTTATCGGTAACGCCTTCAATCACACCAAATTGTTTGGTATCTAAACGACAGAAGCGATCGCACAAGTTTTCACTTGGTGTGGAATAAAGGCTAAATGCATAGCCGGTTTCTTTCTGCCATTGTTTTACCGCTTCGCTTAAATGACGCACGATCGCGATGCCTTTTTCACGCAGTTGTTCATCGTCAAAAATATGCCCCTGTTTATATAGTGCATTGATGGTTTCGTGAATGCCAATATAGCCTAAAGAAATTGATGCTCGACCATTTTTGAAAATATCGGCAACGTTATCATCAGCGTTTAATCGAACGCCACAAGCACCTTCCATATAGAGAATTGGCGCGACACGAGCTTTGGTATTTTCTAAGCGAGCGATACGTGTAAGCAAGGCTTTCTTCGCGAGGGCTAAGCGTTCATCTAAAGTGCAGTAGAATTTTTCTTCGTTTCCTTGTGCTTCAAGAGCAATACGAGGCAGATTCAAACTCACCACACCTAAATTATTGCGACCATCATGTACTTCATGGCCGTTTTCTTCATAAGCACCCAAGAAGCTACGACAACCCATTGGGGCTTTGAATGAGGCAGTGACTTTAACCACTTGATCATAGTTTAAAATATCCGGATACATGCGTTTTGATGCGCATTCTAATGCCAGTTTTTTAATATCATAGTTTGGATCTTGTTCGTTTTGGTTCACGCCTTTTTTAATGGTAAAGACCAGTTTAGGGAAGACCGGTGTTTTATGATTTTTACCCAAACCACGGATACGGTTTTTCAAAATCGACTGTTGAATTAAACGTTCTTGCCAACTTGTGCCTAAGCCAAATCCAAAGGTAACAAATGGCGTTTGACCATTGGACGTATGGAGCGTATTAACTTCATATTCAAGGGATTGAAACGCATCAAAACATTCTTTTTCAATTAGTGCTTTTGCATAACCTTCAGCATCTGGAATTTGCCATTGTGCAGCATTTTTTAAATGTTTCTCGAAACTGAGTTGAACATAAGGCGCAAGCACTTCATCAATGCGATTAATGGTTGTACCGCCATAAATATGGCTGGCTACTTGAGCAATAATTTGTGCAGTAACCGCTGTTGCTGTGCCGATAGATTTAGGCGGTTCAATTTCGGCATTACCCATTTTAAAACCATGTGAAAGCATGCCTTTTAGATCAACGAGCATGCAGTTAAACATTGGGAAAAATGGCGCGTAGTCTAAGTCGTGATAATGGATTTCGCCTTTTTCATGAGCTTCCACAACATCTCTTGGCAGAATGTGACGTTTAGCATAATGTTTGGCCACAATACCCGCCAGTAGATCCCGCTGGGTCGGGATCACTTTCGCATCTTTATTCGCATTTTCGTTAAGCAATTCGACGTTGCTTTGCTCAATCAGCCCTTCAATTTCTTTGGTTAATTGGCTGCGTTTTTCACGAGCAAGATCACGATCGTGACGATATTCAATATAGGCACGTGCAATTTGTGGATACTTGCTTGTCATTAAGTGATCTTCAACGATTTTTTGAATCTGGTTGATATCAATTTCATGCTGATAGTGACTAAAAATCTCGGTATTAATTCGCTGGCTCAGATCATGGATATACATTTCATCAACAATATTGACCGCACTTGCCGCTTTTCTGATTGCATTAGTAATACGTTGTAGGTCAAACCCAATTCGTGAACCATCACGCTTAATCACGAAGAAAGCATTCATTTTATGACTCCTATATAGGCTAACTTAAAAAAACGAAAGCACTATATATAGTTTTATTTAATAGATCAATGCACAATATGTAGTGTTATTTGCTGTTTTTTAATGGCTGAAATTAAGGTGAAACCTTGCTAAATCTGGGAGAAAAGAGTGTTTTTTGTTGATAATTATTCTCAAATTATTTTTTAATAATTTGATCTGAATCAAGG
>CAKAQT010000223.1:0-2613 GCA_916720325.1 Parahaemophilus parainfluenzae | reverse complement strand
ATTTAGTCCAGTCTTACGGTAAATATAAGCAAATGGTCAGTGGTATTCATTACAATTTTCAAATTGACCCTAAGTTTATTGATGCCTTATTTCATGCACAAAATGAAACACAAAGTGCGGTTGATTTTCAAAATAATTTTTACCTAAAAATAGCGAAGAACTTCTTACGCTATCAATGGATTTTACTTTACTTGTTTTCTGCAACACCGACGGTAGAGGATAAATATTTCAGAGGCAATTCCCCCCTTAAACCGCATCAATATGTGCGGAGTTTACGTTCAGGGAAATATGGTTATGTGAATGATCCGAAGATCCACGTCTCTTATGACAGTTTGCAAGAGTATGTTGAGACGTTAGAACACTGGGTGAAATCGGGTGATTTGATTGCGGAAAAAGAGTTTTACTCAAGCGTACGTTTGCGTGGCGCTAAAAAAGCGCGCGATTTACTTGAAAAAGGAATTCAATATTTAGAATTTCGTTTGTTTGATCTCAATCCGTTTGCACCTTATGGAATGGAACTTGCAGATGCGAAATTCATTCATTATTTTATTTTGTTAATGGCATGGCTTGACGATACCGCTGATCAAGAGGGCATAAAATTAGGAAAAACACGTCTTGCTGAAGTGGCATGGGAAGACCCAAGACAGCAAAGCGTTTATGCGGTAGAAGGCGAATTAGTCCTCCTTGAAATGCTCAAAATGCTTGAGCAACTTAATGTGAGTGATGAGATTAAAACGATTGTTAAAGACAAATTAGGACAATTTGCGGATCCAAGCCAAACGCTTTGTGCAAAAGTGGTTGCGGCAATTGAACAGGTCGGCAGTTACCAACAATTAGGGGCCGATATTGCGCAATCTAATAAAGCAAAAGCCTTTGAACGTTTTTATGCATTAACTGCGTTTGATAATATGGAACTGTCCACACAAGCGTTATTGTTTGATGCAATCCAAAAAGGGCTAAAGATTGAGATTTTAGATGAACGCGATCAATTTATCAGTCTTCAATTTGGCGATCATTTGGAATATGTGAAAAACGGTAATATGACTTCTCACGATAGCTATATTTCCCCGCTCATTATGGAAAATAAAGTGGTGACGAAGAAAGTCTTAGCTAAAGCAGGATTCAATGTACCGCAAAGCATCGAGTTTACCGATGTGAAAAGTGCGGTCGAAAATTTCCCACTTTTTGAGAATCGAGCTGTCGTGATTAAGCCAAAATCAACGAATTTTGGTTTAGGGATCAGTATTTTCCAACAAGGTGTAACGGATAGAGATGATTTTGCAAAAGCAGTAGAGATTGCTTTCCGTGAAGATAAAGAGATCATGGTTGAAGATTATCTACTTGGCACTGAATATCGCTTCTTTGTGCTGGGGGATCAAACGTTAGCCGTCTTATTACGTGTTCCAGCAAATGTAATTGGAGATGGTGTACATACTGTTGCTGAATTAGTTGCCGCTAAAAATGATCATCCTTTACGGGGCGATGGCAGTCGTACGCCATTGAAAAAAATAGCATTGGGGGATATTGAGCAGTTGCAGCTTAAGGAGCAAGGATTAACCGTGAATTCTATTCCTGCAAAAGATCAACTTGTTCAATTACGTGCGAATTCTAATATTAGTACAGGCGGTGATTCTATTGATATGACGGATGAAATGCATGCCAGTTACAAAGAAATTGCAGTAGGGATTAGCAAGGCAATGGGGGCGGCAGTTTGTGGTGTAGATTTAATTATTCCTGATTTGAAACAGCCGGCAGAACCGAGTTTACATTCGTGGGGTGTGATTGAGGCAAACTTTAATCCTATGATGATGATGCATATTTTCCCATTTAGTGGACAATCTCGACGATTGACAATGAATGTGATTAAGATGCTTTTCCCTGAATTGCCTTAATTTAGTTATCGGGCTTCATCAGTTGGTGAAGCCCGTTTTACATTCATCGTAATTAGGCTAAAATGGAAACAGTATTCACAATTCTAAAATGAAATTTAATGACAACTTTTACCTTAGAACCTCAAGAAAATGATCGTCTGCAATCCCTTTGCGGTGCATTCGATGAAAATATCAAACTGATTGAAAAAGAATTTAACCTCAATATTTCCCGCAATAATTTTACTTTCACGGTGAAATCTAACGATGAAAGTCCGAAACCTCATCATGAGCAATTAATTGAGCGTGCGGCTAAATTAATCCAGGCATTATATGTAGAGACAGCACCAATTAAGGGGAAAGTGAAAGAACTTGATTTGGAAGATGTGCATATTGCCTTGCAAGAGAGCAGAATGTTATCGCAAGAAGGCAGTGAGTCACGCAGTGAAAATCACGTCTATAGCACCACAATTAAAACCAAGCGTGGTTTGATTAAACCGCGTGGTGAAAATCAAATTCAGTATTTACATAATATTCTTACGCACGATATTAGTTTTGGGATTGGCCCCGCTGGCACAGGGAAAACCTTTTTAGCCGTAGCGGCTGCTGTTGAGGCATTAGAGCGCCAAGAAATTCGTCGCATTTTGCTGACTCGTCCTGCGGTGGAAGCGGGCGAAAAATTAGGTTTCCTGCCGGGTGATTTAGGCCAAAAAATTGAACCTTATTTACGACCACTTTATGATGC
>CAKAQT010000222.1:0-2620 GCA_916720325.1 Parahaemophilus parainfluenzae | reverse complement strand
ATTGATGATAATTTGAGGCGAAAATATTTTGCCCTGCCGCTGCACGATTGGGTTTCGGTTCATAGTGGGTTTGATACGAAGGCGAAGGCTCTCTTGCTTCAGTCATCACTGGTGCTAAATCTAATTCAGTTTGAGGAATAGCATTGAGTGCATTTGTTACGCCTTGGCAGATAAAGTCATGAATTAAGCGAGCTTGATGGAAACGAACTTCATGTTTTGTAGGGTGTACGTTGACATCGACATTATGTGGATTGAGGTCGATAAATAGCACAAATGCAGGGTATTGCTCAGTATGCAAATGCTCCGCATAAGCTTGACGAATGGCGTGGGTGATCACTTTATCACGCACCATTCGTCCATTGATATAGCAATAGCTCAAATCATTTTGAGAACGTGTAAATTCAGGTGTCGCCACCCAGCCAGAAAGATGCAGATCATCATGTTTCCAATCAATGCGTAAGGCATGTTGAACAAAATCATCGCCACAAATGGCGGCAACGCGTTTTAGTTGTTGTTCTTCATTCGTTGCAGGACGATATTGTCGAATCATTTTGCCGTTATGTGTGAGCGTAAAAGCAATATTGAATTTTGCTAAAGCAATTCGGCGAATGACTTCATCAATATGAGTAAATTCTGTTTTATCAGTGCGTAAGAATTTACGACGAGCAGGCGTGTTAAAAAAGAGATTCGCGACTTCAACTGTTGTGCCGATTGGATGAGACGCGGGTTTAATTGTAGTTTCCATCTCTCGTCCTTGTGCATAAACCTGCCACGCTTCATTTTGCTCTGCAGTGCGAGAGGTAAGTGTGAGGCGAGAAACCGAGCTGATACTAGCAAGGGCTTCACCGCGGAAACCTAAACTTAAGATGGCTTCGAGATCATCGAGATCGGCAATTTTACTAGTTGCGTGTCGAGCGAGTGCGAGACTTAATTCTTCTTTAGGAATACCGCTGCCATTATCTCGAATACGAATCAGGCTGGCGCCGCCGTTTTCGATATCAATATGAATTTTATTGGCACCGGCATCAAGGCTGTTTTCCACCAATTCTTTCACCACAGAAGCAGGGCGTTCGACCACTTCACCTGCGGCAATCTGATTAGCCAGCTGTGGAGAAAGAATTTTGATTGCCATAGGATTCCTTATTTTTCTTTAAGTTTGATTTTTTGACCAGTCACGACTTTGCCGTTTTTCAATGTTGGGTTCAGTTTTAAAAGACGATTAACCGGTACATTGTATTCACGAGAGATGGCATAGATAGTTTGATCGGCTTTCACCGTATGGTAAAGCGGGATTTCTTTCTTGCCATTATCTTTCTTCTCATTCCCTTTTGAAGATGCGTCTTTTTTATCGTTGCCTTTTTTCTCAGGCTCTTTTTTACTCTCGGTTTTTTCTTGTTTTTTATCTTTTTTAGAAACGGTTTTTTCAGCTTCAACAATCTTGCTGTTTTTCCCTTTGTTATCGGCTTTGGCTTTATCATCTTCTTTAGGTTTTTCTTCTACCTTTTTACCTTTGCCGTTATCCGGAATTTTAATGGTTTCATTCAACCAAAGTTCTTTGCGTTTCAGTTTATTTAACTCAATAATTTCACTGACTTTCACATCATATTTGTTCGCTAGGCTACCAATGCTTTCACCTGGTTTCACTTTATGACGTACACCGCTGTCTTTGACATCGGAAGTGCGGTCTGATTTTTCAGTGTTTTTCTCTTCTTTTTTAGTTGGTTCTTCCGCTTTTTTGCCTTTGCCATTATCAGGAATCTTAATGGTTTCATTTAACCAAAGTTCTTTGCGTTTCAGTTTATTTAACTCAATGATTTCGCTGACTTTGACATCATATTTATTTGCTAGGCTACCAATGCTTTCACCTGGTTTCACTTTATGGCGAATACCGCTGTCTTTCACATCGGAAGTGCGGTCAGATTTTTCATTATTTTTGTCGTTTGATTTTGTAGATTTGCTGTCTTGCTCATCACTAGGTGGAACAGCAATTGCTTTTAAATTACCATTGCGATAAGCGACTAAGCCTTCATAAATCATATAAGCAATACGACGACGATAAGCAATGGTATTCAGTTTTTGTTCTTCTTCCATATTGGAAAGGAAACCTGTTTCCACCAGAACAGAAGGAATATCGGGTGAACGCAATACGCCAAGACTTGCATGTTGTGGCGTGCTGCGGCTTAATGAAGTCACGCGAGCAAAGCGACGTAGAATGCTGTTACCAAGTTCATAGCCTGTACGTTGGCTGTGACCAAATTGTAGGTCGAGTACAGTTTGATCTAAATATTTGTCATTGTTATTGGAAAGAACTTTACCGGCTCCGCCTAAAAGCTCAGAGCGTTTTTCATCATCTTCTAACCATTGACCCATTTCATCGTTGGCTCGTCGATTGGATAGTACCCAAACAGATGCGCCACGTTGGTCTGAATTAATAGAGGAGTCTGCATGGATAGACACAAGGAAATTTGCTTTGTATTTACGTGCAATTTCAGAGCGTTCAGGCACGGAAATATAGTAATCGCTACTGCGTGTTAAGACGCCTTTGAAATTAGGATCTTTATCTAGTAAGGCTTTTAATTCTCGCGCGATAGAAAGGGTGACATTCTTTTCATAAATGCCG
>CAKAQT010000221.1:0-2651 GCA_916720325.1 Parahaemophilus parainfluenzae | reverse complement strand
TATAAGCGATAATTGACGGGGTAGTACGATCGCCTTCTGCGTTTTCAATTACGCGAGGTTTGTCACCATCCATTACAGCGACACAAGAGTTTGTTGTACCTAAGTCAATACCAATAATTTTTCCCATGTTGTTACTCCTAATTAAATTTTAAATTCGTTGTAAATTGCTACGATGAATAAGATGTGGATACTTTTTCGCATTTCAAGAGGCAAGATTTAAAATTTTTTCTTCCTTTTAAAGTGCGGTCATTTCCGTTCTTGTTTTACAAAATAAGTCCAGAGATGAGAAGTTCAAGGGGGGATATAAAATTATTTTTTAAAAATAAGAAAAAAATTGTGATTTGTGATAAATTGCCAGCAATTTTAATCATCTATTAGTTAGCAAAGGAATCAAAATGAAAAAATCAACTGTAGCATTAGGTGTCATTGTTGCCCTCGGTATTGTCGGCATCGGTGGTGCATGGTTTACTGGGGAAAAAGCACAAACTGAATATTTGCGTCAAATTGAATTAGCGAACCAAAAATTCCAAAGTTTAGGTTTGTCAGATTCAGTGAATCTTGTTTATAAAAATAAGCAATTTGATCGCAGTTTCTTTACTTCTCAAGTGGAAGATGAAGTAGTTATTTCTTTACCGAAAGAAGGACAAGTATTTACTATCCCACTTTCAACTAAGCTTTATCATGGACCATTTCCACTTAATCAGTTGGAAAAATTTAACTTCGTACCAACAATGTTTTCAGCACAAGGTGTGATTGGTAAAAATGAAACAACTCAGCCACTATTTGATTTTCTTAAATCAGATAAACCTGTTCAATATCAAGCTTCGACTAGTTATAGTTTAGCAACAAAAGGTAAAGTTGAATTAGTAGCAGGGGAAATGACAGATCCTCACTCACCGCAAAATAAGATCTCCTGGTCAAATATCAACATTGGTTTTGATGTAGATAAAGATCGAGCGGGGAAATATGACATGACCTTAGACGAAGTGACTGCTGATTTAGGCCCTAGTAGTGCAGATGGGGATAGCCAGGACGCTACTGCAGTTAAGTCGGTAAAAACGAAGATGAAGGGCATGAAGTTGGATGCTTCATTCAATCCTACAAAATGGGCTTACATTTATACGGGGAAAGGTTCTTATTCAACTGAAAGCTTCGAAATGACGAGCATGGACTATGCTGGAAAAACGACTTCTCTTATTGAAAAAGGTTTAAAAGCCACATCTGATATTTCACTTAATGGTGATTTTGTAAACTTAAAAAGTGAGAGTGCAGTAGATTCATTTGTTTTAGATGGAAAAGAGTTAGGGAAGTTAACTAACAATAGCGAGTTAAATCATATTGAAGCAAACGCAGCAAATGCGTTGATTGAAGCTGTTTTCACGGTATTTAAGTCTGTTAGAGATGATAAAAATGTGAATGATGAAGTGGTATCTGAAATCTTAAGTTCATGGGTTGAAGAGCATGGTATGGCTATTTTTAATAATCAGCCTCAACTTAAACTCAACCCAGTATCAATTTCAGACAATCAAGGTAAAGTGTCATTAGATCTCAATGTGGCATTAGCGAAAGATCCAAAATTTGATTTAATGAAAGGAAATTTATATAAACAATTTACGGATTTTGCTGTGCATATTCATGTAGATAAAGCGACAGCAGAAAAAATCATGACACAATTTGCTCCAGAAGAAGATAAAGCTTTGATTAAAGAGAAAATTGAAGAGCAAGCCAAACAAGCAGCAGCACAAAATATTGTGGTGAATAACGATAAAAATGTGACGCTTGCCTTAGTACTTGAAAAAGGTGAATTAAAACTTAATGGTCAAGTGATTCCAGAAGAGCAGGTGCAAGGCGTGCTATTTATGTTAATCATGAGCGCGGCAATGCGGGGTAAGTAATTTACGAGTAAATAAACAGAAAGGAGATAAAGTGATTTATCTCCTTTTTATTTGGTTAACTTAAACGTGCTTTTAAATATCCTTCATAATCGGGGATATCAATATTGATTTCTTGATCAAATAAGTTTGATGTTAAAAGAAAATCAGCGGTGCTTTGATTAATTGCCACAGGAATATTCCAAACAGTTGCAATACGCATAAGGGCTTTTACATCTGGATCATGTGGTGCCGCGTTCATCGGATCCCAAAAGAAAATCATCATATCAATTTTTTTCTCAGCAATCAGTCCGCCAAGTTGCTGATCGCCGCCCATCGGGCCGCTTAATAGCGAGGCTATTTTGAGTCCCGTTTCTCTTTCTAATAGATGGCCAGTTGTACCCGTCGCATAAAGTTGATGGGGAGCGAGTGCTTCTTTGTGTTTCTTTACCCAATTGAGCAGATTTTGTTTGCAGCTATCATGTGCAACGAGCGCTATCCGTTTATGAGAAAAGATTGGGCGAGTTGTCGTGTTCATATTTTGTCCTCTAAAAAGCTCAAAAGCATGCGAACACTTTAGATCAAAGCTGGTAAGGAATGCAATATATAAAGTATGGTTTAATTTAAACTCAAAAATCCTTTAAAAATGATCGCACTTTTAGTGAAGAGTATTGCAATAACACGAAGAAATGCGTGAGAACAGTGAAAATCTACTATCTTTCTTGCAAAAAATCTTCTAAAATTTACAAGATTTGTTAAATGTTTGTAACATTGATTAAC
>CAKAQT010000220.1:0-2661 GCA_916720325.1 Parahaemophilus parainfluenzae | reverse complement strand
GGCGGCATACCCGTGGTTTCTAAATGGCGTTTTAAGAGTTCCAGCACTTCTTGTTGTCTGGCAGTTAATGGTCTCATATACACTCCTGTTACTTTATACAGAATAACTGTTAGTATATACAGAAAGATGGCGATTGCAACAACTATTTTCTAGTCATAAAAGTGCGGTCAATTTTTTTCATATTTTTGCGTGTTCATCATAAATCTCAAATGTAAATTTTTAGAATTTGACTGGTCGAATGTGTTAAAATGCCTGACAATACCTAGAAATGTCTAACAAAAAGAGAATATTAATTATGTCTGGCATCGTAAGTACTTATCGTAAATTATTAGAATTACCGCTTTCGGTTCTAGTAAAAAATAATCCTATTCCCGCTCAACCCATCGAAGAGCTTCAACTCAATATCAATCAACCTATTCTTTACGTTTTACCTTATACCTCTCAAACTGACTTCGTGATTTTCCGTCGTAACTGTTTGAGCGTCGGTTTACCTGATCCAGCTGAAAAGAATGTGATTGATGGCGTAGCATTACCACGTTATGTCTATTTAGACGAAGGTCGCCGCTTTTTTAAATCAAAAGGCGCAAAAGATGAAACCGCTAAAGTCTTCAATAAATACTTAGAGTTACACCGTGATGTTGCTGATTTAGATGTACAACTGATCCCTGTTTCTGTGCTTTGGGGACGTTCACCAGGTAAAGAAGATAAAGCAAGCTTACCAAATCTTCGCTTATTAAATGGTCTTCAAAAAACCTTTGCAGCCATTTGGTTTGGACGTGATACTTTTGTGCGTTTTTCTCAAGCGCTTTCTTTGCGTTACATGGTAAATGAGCACGGTTCAGATGAAAAAATTGCGCAAAAACTGGCTCGTGTTGCCAAAATGCACTTTGCTAAACAACGTATTTCCGCAACAGGACCTCGTTTGCCAAACCGCGAAGCGATGTTTAATAAACTCTTAAATTCTCAAGCAATTCAAAATGCGATTGAAGATGAGGCAAAATCAAAAAATATCAGCCGTGAGAAAGCCTATGCTGAAGCCGAAAAAATTCTTCATGAAATCGCAGCTAATGTAAGCCATTCAAGCCTTCGTGCGGCGGATCGTTTCTTACGTTGGTTATGGAACAAACTGTATTCCGGTATTGATGTACAAAATGCAGACCGAGTACGTAAATTAGCGTTAGAAGGCCATGAGATTGTTTATGTGCCTTGTCACCGTAGTCATATCGACTATTTATTACTTTCTTATGTGCTCTATCACCAAGGTCTTGTACCACCACATATTGCCGCGGGAATAAACCTAAACTTCTGGCCAGCGGGTCCTTTATTCCGTAGCTGGGGGGCATTCTTTATTCGCCGTACCTTTAAAGGTAATCGCCTTTACTCTGCGATTTTCCGTGAATATTTAGGGGAATTATTCCACCGCGGTTATTCCGTCGAATACTTCATTGAAGGTGGTCGTTCTCGTACAGGTCGCTTGCTTGCACCGAAAACCGGTATGATGTCGATGACACTACAAGCGCTTCAACATAACCAAACTCGTCCAATTTCTGTGGTGCCTGTGTATATCGGTTATGAGCACGTATTAGAAGTAGATACTTATGCGAAAGAATTACGTGGTGCCGCAAAAGAAAAAGAAAATGCTGGCTTAGTTTTACGTGTGATTAAAAAATTACGTAATTTAGGTCAAGGCTTTGTGAATTTCGGCGAGCCAATCACGCTTTCCAATTACCTCAATCACCATTATCCAGAATGGAAAGAACAACATCATGAAGATAAACCTCACTGGTTTAACCATGCAGTTGGATCTGTTTCTAATCAAGTGATGGTGAATATTAATAAAGCTGCAGCCGTCAATGCGATGAATTTAGTGGGAACCGCTCTACTCTCTTCTCGTCAACGTGCGCTTTCTCATGAGCAGCTATTAGAACAACTCTCTAGTTATCAAGAAATGTTAAAAAATGTACCGTATTCTACTGATGTGGTACTGCCAACAGATACACCCAAAGCGATGCTTGACCACGTATTAAGCTTAGATCGTGTGGGTGTGTTAGTTGAAAAAGATAACTTTGGGGAAATTATTCGTTTAGAACGTAATTCTGCTGTTCTCATGACGTATTACCGCAATAATATTCAACACTTATTTGTGTTGCCTTCACTTGTTGCGAGTATCGTTTTACATTATGAAGCGATTCAAAAAGATTTATTATTGGATGCAGTACGTAAAATTTATCCATTCTTAAAAGGCGAACTCTTCCTTCATTTCAATGAAGAAGAATTAAATACACAAATTAAAGCCATTATTGATGAATTTGCGCGTCAGGATGTTATCCAAGCCAATGATAATTTCTTATCTATTCACCGCGCTAAAGTTCGTATTTTACAACTTTGGTCTGCTGGTATGCGTGAAATCTTACAACGTTACTACATCACTGTGAGTATTTTACGTAAAGATCCTGGAATTGCTCGTGGCTTATTAGAAAAAGAAAGCCAATTAGTGGCACAGCGTCTTTCTGTATTACACGGTATTAACGCACCAGAGTTCTTTGATAAAGCGGTATTCTCTGCCTTCATTGCTAACTTAAAAGAAGAAGGTTATTTCGATGATGATAAAGAAAAATTACACGAGCTTGCTACAATCTTAGAGCATTTAATTTCTAGCGA
>CAKAQT010000219.1:0-2668 GCA_916720325.1 Parahaemophilus parainfluenzae | reverse complement strand
TGATTTAAGACTAAGCCATAATTAAGTGGTTGGTAGTAACTTAAATCCGCACCGAATTCCAAGCTTGTCGCTTTTGCGGGGTTGTAATATTCAGCAGAATCAATAGTTTTATTTTTGCTGTAATCGACTCTGAAATTGTTGGTTAGCGTCCAACGGTCATGTTTGAATGTATTGAGATTCAACCAGAAATTGGCTTCTTTTCTTAAGTTGCCGTCATCAAATTTCATGACGCCACCACCTAGCCCAGCTTGGAAAATATCGGAATAGGAATAGGTGGTAGAGAAACCAATATCTTTGGTATACACACCTTTATTGATGGCTTTAACTGGAGTACCACTACCATTAATATTGGCGTTTAAATTAAATGACCAATGTTGATTGAGGGTATAATTTGCCTCTGTAGAGAAATAGGCTTTATCATTAAGCTTAACGCCTTTCCCGCTTTCCATTTTCACTTGGAGTGGATAGAAATTGAGCTCTGTTCCTACGCCAATTCGGCGAGAAATGAGACTTTCTTTGTCATAAGGGGAGCGAGTTTCTAAGTAATGAACGTAGAGATCGTGACCATTTGCTGTTTTCGGTGTGTAAATCGCATAATCTTGGCTACTTTCATTGCTATAACTGATTGGTGAGGTACGATGCTGTAAGCCGATACTTCCTACAATTTTGCCAGAACGTGCTTGTTCGTAATGGTTTATGAGGGATTGTGCTGACTGACGTTGTTCTTCATTCATTGCATCAATTGTTTTTGAAACTGTTGGTAAATCATTTTGACTTAAGGCAGTTTCAGCCAGGTTATTGCGTGCTTCTTGCTGATCATTTTTACTCAAAAAATAACCGGCTTTTTCAGCCCATAATTTGGCATCATCATAGTTGCCACAATTTCGCTCAAGTTCTGCTTTTTGCAACATAACCCATGGATCACCTGGCGTTTTATTAAATAGACGATCATCAATCAGTTGCTGAGCCAATTTGCTGTTACCACGCCATAAGGCTAAACGTGCCAAACCAAAATAGCGAGAATCGTAGCCTGGATTCAGAATTTTTGATGTTCGGGTATAGTCATGGATATAAACATTTGAATTCATACGCTCCAAATATTGTTGCGCCAATTCAAATTTTCCCGCATCGCTTGCAGTCAGAGAAAGTTTATGAAGTAAACCATCACTCACAGCGAGTTTATGGTTTAAGGCTTGTTGTTCAACTGATTGATAAATCGCTAATGCTTTGTGTGGTGAGCCTTTTGCTGCCCAATAATCACCAAAGGCTTCTTCTAAATACGCAGGCACATTAGGTTGAGCCTGTAATGTATTGAAGTCATCCTCTATTTCATCAAATTTATTCAATCGAACACCCATCACAAAACGATCTTGCAATGCTTGTTGATACAAAGGATGTTCAGGGTTAATTTTAGCTAAAAGTGCGGTCAATTCTTCAAATGATTTTTCTTGTTGTGTAGGCGTTGTCGCATTTTTTGAAGAGGTAATCGTCTTACCATGCTCAAACCACATCATGTCTTTTTGATTGAATTGATCAGGATAGGCTTTTTGTAGTTTCTCTTGTAATGGTTGAAGGTTGTATTTCGATGCCAAACGATACAACTCTCTCATTAAGGTGATATTTTTTGGATTTTGTTCTAACTGACGTTGCCAACGGCCAAGTTTAGCCATGTCGGGTTCGGTGAAATCAAGCAAATAACTTTCTGCATCAAGATAAGCATTATCTTGTCCAAAACGTTTCTTATAAACATTCAGTGCATTTTTTGCCGCAGTGTAGTTTTTGGTTTCAGTGGAGGCTAATGCGCCACCAAGCCATCCATTTGGATTATCAGGGAATTGCTTTTGCAATTGGGAATAGAATGCAACGGCACGGTCGTATTGTTTTTCATTTCGAGCGGCTTTGCCTAAATTTTCCAGTTCATTTTGGGAAAATTGCGCTGGTGCGCAGCTTTCGCAAAGTGAAAGTGCTTTAGCGGATTGATTCGTCCTCAGATAGAGTGTAATTAAATCATCGCGCACTTTAATATCGTTTGTCCTCTTAAATAAGGCCTCAAGTTTTGGAATGGCTTGATTTAATTGGGCCTCTCCTTGACGGGAGAAAATGATGATATTTTCTCGTTCGGTATCAATAGAGGAATTTTGGGCATAGGCAACCTGTACTACTGAGGTACTGACACCTACTAATAGCACAGCCTTAAAGACATGGGATAGAGACTTCATATTAAATTCTACTATGTTTAATTATAATTATTTATTGTGGACTCCATATTTATGACAATGTAAAGAAAGTGTAAGTTTCGTAAAGTGATCCGACCTCAAGTTGAGCTATGAAAAACATTAGTTATGTATAACAGCGGATGTTTTAGGTGAAAAAATAGGCGTTTTAGTAAAATAAAACGCCTATTTGATATTTAGAGAAGTGATTGAAAGTTATTTCAAAATAAACATCGGTGTGTTGCTGATAGGATCACGATGAATGATGACATCCAAATCAAACACATCCTTCAGCAACTCTTCGGTCATCACTTCATCGGGTGTACCTTGTGCCATTACGGCACCTTTTTTCATGACGATTAAGTAATCGCAATAGCGGCAGGCTTGGTTGAGATCATGCAACACCGTAATCACGGTTTTACCGTTTTGTTGCATTTGTCGCATCATGCCCATGA
>CAKAQT010000218.1:0-2692 GCA_916720325.1 Parahaemophilus parainfluenzae | reverse complement strand
GTAATTTTAATAAAACAAGAGAAAATATGACCGCACTTAATGTATTAATTTATCCAGATGATCACCTTAAGGTTGTTTGTGAGCCAGTTGTGGAAGTCAATGATGACATTCGTAAAATTGTAGATGATATGTTTGATACGATGTACCAAGAAGAAGGCATTGGTCTTGCCGCTCCACAGGTAGATATCTTGCAGCGTATTATTACGATTGATATTGAAGGTGACAAACAAAATCAATTAGTGTTGATCAATCCAGAAATTTTGGCTTCTGAAGGTGAAACAGGCATTGAAGAAGGTTGTTTATCTATTCCTGGATTCCGTGCTTTAGTGCCTCGTAAAGAAAAAGTCACGGTAAAAGCGTTAGATCGTCATGGAAAAGAATTTACGCTTGATGCAGATGGTTTATTAGCAATCTGTATTCAACATGAGATCGATCATTTGAACGGTATTTTATTTGTGGATTATCTTTCACCGTTGAAACGTCAACGTATCAAAGAAAAATTAGTGAAATATAAAAAACAAATTGCAAAACAATAATCAAAAGTGCGGTATAAAATGACCGCACTTTTCCTATCAACGCCATAACGTAGAACATTATGAAACCATTGAATATCATCTTTGCCGGTACGCCGGACTTCGCAGCACAGCATCTTGCTGCACTCTTAAATTCACATCACAATATTATTGCTGTTTATACGCAGCCAGATAAACCGGCTGGTCGCGGTAAAAAATTACAGGCGAGTCCTGTAAAGCAATTAGCTGAACAGCATCAAATTCCTGTTTATCAACCAAAATCCTTGCGTAAAGAAGAAGCACAAGCAGAGCTTAAAGCGTTAAATGCTGATGTAATGGTTGTTGTCGCTTATGGTTTAATTTTGCCTCAAGCAGTGTTAGATATGCCTCGTTTAGGTTGTTTAAATGTGCATGGCTCTCTCTTACCACGTTGGCGTGGCGCAGCACCTATTCAGCGATCTATTTGGGCTGGCGATCAACAAACTGGTGTGACGATTATGCAAATGAATGCTGGCTTAGATACTGGTGATATGTTACATAAAGTGTATTGCGATATTGATGCGCAAGAAACCTCAGCCTCGCTTTACCATAAATTAGCTGAAATTGCGCCATCTGCATTGATTGATGTTTTGGATCATTTGGAAGAAGGGAAATTCATTGCAGAAAAACAAGATGATAGCCAAAGTAACTATGCAGAGAAACTTTCTAAAGAAGAGGCTAAATTAGATTGGTCGCTATCAGCAGCCCAGCTTGAACGTAATATTCGCACGTTTAATCCTTGGCCGATTAGTTTCCTGCAATTAACTGATGAACAAGGTAATGAACAAACCCTAAAAGTTTATGCTGCTGGAGTATTGCCACATGTGGATAAACCGGCTGGGACGATTTTAAGTGTTGATAAAAAAGGTATCCAAATTGCCACTGCAGAAGGTGTTTTGAATTTATTGCAATTGCAGCCAGCTGGTAAGAAACCAATGTCGGTGCAAGATTTTCTGAATGGTCGGTCTGATTGGTTTAAAGTGGGTAAGGTACTCGGTTAATGAAATTTCAACATAAAAAAACAGAAAAAACGACCATACTTTCGGTACGCGCTATTGCTGCTCAAGTGATTTTACAGGTTTTAGATCAAGGTAAGTCCTTATCAACCTTACTTCCAGAAGTGCAATCGCAGGTAAAGCCACAGGATTTGCCTTTATTACAGGAAATCACCTTTGGTATTTGTCGCGTATTGCCTCGTTTAGAAAATATTATAAAAAAACTATTAGATAAGCCATTGAAGGGGAAAACCCGTATCGTGCATTGCTTGTTATTGGTAGGGTTGTATCAATTACTTTATATGCGAGTGCCCGCTCATGCCGCTGTGGATGAAGTAGTAAATGCCACAAAATCATTAAAATCGGACAGTTTTCGCGGTTTGGTAAACGGTGTATTACGTCGCTTCTTGCGGGAACAAGAAGATATTCTTGCTGTAGTAGATAAACATTGGCAAACGCTTCATCCTGAATGGTTTGTGAATAAACTCAAAAAAGCCTATCCGAATTGGCGTGAAATTATTGAAGCGAATAACCAGAAGCCACCGATGTGGTTACGGGTCAATCAACAACAAAGTAATACGGAAACCTACCGAGCATTATTAGAAGATCAGGATATCAGCGCATTTGAATGTGATAACCCGCATGCTTTGCGTCTAGCACAACCGTTTTCCGTCACAAAGTTACCCAATTTTGAACAAGGCGCAGTAACAGTTCAGGATCTTAACGCACAATGGTCGGCCTTATTGCTTGAGCCACAAAATAATGAATTAATTTTAGATGCTTGTGCGGCCCCAGGTGGGAAGACTACACATATTTTAGAGATGGTGCCGCAAGCGAAGGTAATAGCGCTTGATGTAGAGGCTCATCGCTTAAAACGCGTCGAAGAAAATCTTGCCCGCTTGAATCAGCAGGCGACAGTTGTTTGTGGCGATGCGACCAAGCCTGAAAAGTGGCTTTCAGAAATAGGTTTAAGTAGTGCATCCTTTGATCGTATTTTATTAGATGCACCTTGCTCAGCAACAGGTGTGATTCGTCGTCATCCAGATATTAAATGGCTGCGTCAAGAAACGGATATTGCTCAATTGGTTGCTTTGCAAGGACAAATTCTAAAAGCGCTTTGGGCAAAATTGAAACCTAATGGTATTT
>CAKAQT010000217.1:0-2692 GCA_916720325.1 Parahaemophilus parainfluenzae | reverse complement strand
CATTTAATGCCAAAATAAGTAAACCTGATGTCACTTTATCTAATCGATGAACAAGCCAGACTTGTGGCACATCAAGCTGCCTGGCAAGCAAAGTGGTTAAACCAATTTCACTTTGATCTTTATGCACACTTAGCCCACAAGGCTTATAAATAATGATAAAATCATCGGTCTGATAAACAATGTCTAATTTCATAAGTGCGGTCAAAAATTAATGAGTTTTGAACATATTATACTGGTTTATATTATTCCCGTGTTAATTTGGGTGGCAGTTATTTCTGTCACCTTGCGTTTACTCGTCAAAAAACAAGCGGTTTCTGCTACGTTGTCATGGCTGATGATTATCTACCTTGTGCCACTGATTGGCGTTATTGCTTATTTAATTTTTGGAGAGATTAAACTCGGTACTCGCCGAGCCAAAGTATTTCAATCATTAAAACCTAAATATACACAATGGCTTCAGCAGCTGTCTGGGCAAAAAGATCTGGTTGCGCATTCCCAGGATCCTCGTTATCGTG
Organism: Parahaemophilus parainfluenzae; assembly: GCA_916720325.1. GTDB lineage: Bacteria > Pseudomonadota > Gammaproteobacteria > Enterobacterales > Pasteurellaceae > Haemophilus_D > Haemophilus_D parainfluenzae_W. Next base: position 2,177 of record CAKAQT010000217.1, on the reverse strand, counting down.
CTTTATTTAAACTAGTTCACCATCGCTTAGGTATTCCAAACATTCGAGGTAACGAATTACATATTCTTGATACCCCAGAAAGCATCATTCGAAGTATCATCGGTGATATTCAACAAGCTCGCCATTCCATTAATATGGTGTTTTATATTTGGAGTAATGATGGATTAATTGATGAGGTAAAACAAGCCTTAGAAGAAGCCGTGCAACGTGGAGTTAAAGTTTGTCTTTTACTCGATTCCGTTGGCAGTAATGCTTTTTTGAAAAGCCCTGTTTGTAAAGAAATGCGAGAAAAAGGCATTGAAATTACCGAAGCGCTACATGTAAATTTATTCCGGATGTTCTTCAGCCGAATTGATTTACGTCAACATCGTAAAATCATCATCATTGATAATCAAATTGCCTATACAGGCAGTATGAATATGGTGGATCCGAATTTCTTCAAACAAGATAGCAACGTAGGCAATTGGATCGACGTGATGGTGAGAATCAACGGCCCGGTTTCACCAATTTTAAACAGCTTACATGCTTGGGATTGGGAAATTGAAACGACAGAAGAATTACCCCTGTTATTACCAAATTGTCCCCTTGTTGAAATTGACGATAATGACACCCATTCTGTACAAGTTATTGCGAGTGGCCCCGCGTTCCCGGATGATTTAATTGCGCAATCTCTTGCAACGGTTATTTATGCGGCAAGAGAAAGCATTGTGATCACATCACCTTACTTTGTGCCAAGTCACAATATTGCTGAAGCATTACGTATTGCCGCATTCCGTGGTGTTGATATCACGCTCATTTTACCTAAAAACAATGATTCCTTGATGGTTCGTTGGGCAAGTCGAACCTTCTTTGATGATTTACTCGAAGCAGGTGTCAAAATTTATCATTTTGAAGCAGGACTTCTACATACGAAAAGTGTGTTAATCGATAATAAGCTCGCGCTCGTTGGTACGGTAAATATGGATTTACGCAGTTTCCTGCTTAACTTTGAAATCACCGTTGCCGTAGAAGATCGTAATTTTGCCAATGAAGTGGCCACACTCCATGAAAATTATTTAGCGAATTCTTCTGCACTCAATATGCAAGAATGGATCAATCGTCCTTTCTATCATCGAATCATCGAGCGGTTATTTTTCTTGTTTAGTCCATTACTCTAATTTTCACAGTAAATACAAAAAGGGCGTACTACACCGTACGCCCTTTATTTTTCACGTTTATGATTAACGTTTTTTCACGATGAACACTAAAGCCACTAAAACAACTGCTGTTGTCAAAAATCCAGCTAAACCTGATTCTGTAAAGCCTACCACAATGTAGCCCACAGCACTTGCTGTCGCAACAGTTGCTGCATAAGGTAATTGTGTGGTGACGTGATCCATATGGTTACATTTTGCCCCAGTTGATGACAGAATCGTTGTATCCGAAACCGGTGAACAGTGGTCGCCACATACTGCGCCAGCCATAACTGCAGACAGACAAGGAAGTAATAACTCTGGTGCTGAGTTAGTCGCCATTGCCGCAGCGATTGGTAACATAATACCAAATGTCCCCCAGCTTGTCCCTGTTGAGAATGCCATTGCTGAACCAAGGATAAATAAAATTACAGGTAAAAATTGAACTGGAATACTGCCACTCACTAAAGAGGATAAGTATTTACCGGTTTGTGCATCCCCCACCACTTTATTGATTGTCCACGCAAAGAACAGAATAGCAATTGCACCTAACATCGATTTAATACCAGCAATCCATGCTTTTCCGTATTCTGGTAAAGAAACTTGGCGCTCAAGAATAATCAATAATGTTGACATAGCAACCGCACTTGAACCACCAACAACAAGCGAAATACCTACTGTTGTATTTTCAAATGCACCTAAGAGGCTAAATGGTTTTCCATCTGCCGCTAAGGCTTCACTACCCGTGTGAATCATCATAAAAACAGTGACGGTAATTAAGACTAAAATCGGTAAAATTAAGTTGCGAACTTTACCTTTCACACCTTCAATGACTTCTTCTTTATAATCGCGCTCCATGGCTAATTTTTCATGACGTGCCATTGACGCAATATCAAATGAGAAATAAGCCACAAAGAATACCATCAATAATGAGAAGATCGCATAGTAGTTCATTGAACTCATGGCAACGAATGCGCCCATTGGGGTATAAGAGGTAATAGAATA
>CAKAQT010000216.1:0-2693 GCA_916720325.1 Parahaemophilus parainfluenzae | reverse complement strand
TTAGAAGGTTGCATATCTTTTAATTTGCCGGCGAGATAGCGGAGTTGAAGTTGAATTTTATCCATATCAAACTGTTGTTGAACTAATGCTTGGTTGAGCTCGTCTAAAAGTTGTTCTTGAAAAGCAATTTTCATTTCAAGTTCGGCGATGCGATCGTCTAAAATTTGTTGATTTTGCATAAAATTTCTCTAATTTTTAAAAAAATGTTGTGAATTTGGTCAATCCGATTTAACCTATTCGCTATTCCGTTTCTATTATAAAGGATCAAGCAAAATGTTGAAAATTCAAAAGCTTTCTCTTGCTGCACTTATGGTAAGTGCGGTTGTTTCAGGTTCTGTTTTTGCAGAAGATAAAGCAGCGCCAAGCGCAAGTGATGCGTCTTATGCTGTGGGTGCATTAATGGGTAACCAAGTAAAAGATTTAGTGGATGCTCAAAAAGAAGTGATTCAATACGACAATGCGCGTATTTTAGATGGCTTAAAAGATGCATTAGAAGGTAAAGTTGATGTTCGTAAAGACGAAAAAATTCAACAAACCTTAGATGGTATTCAAGAGCAATTAGTGTCTGCAGCGAAAGCAAAAGTAGAACAACAAGCGAAAGCTGCAAAAGAAGAAGGTGATAAATACCGCGCTGAATTTGCGAAAAAAGATGGCGTGAAAAGCACTAAAGATGGCTTACTTTACAAAATCACTGAAGCAGGTAAAGGTGATGCGATTAAAGCAACGGATACTGTGAAAGTACATTACACCGGTAAATTACCAGATGGTAAAGTATTTGATAGCTCTGTTGAACGTGGTCAACCGGTTGAGTTTAAATTAAACCAAGTGATCAAAGGTTGGACTGAAGGCCTTCAGTTAGTGAAGAAAGGTGGTAAAATCGAATTAGTGATTCCACCTGAATTAGCTTATGGCAAACAAGGTGCAGGCGATTCAATTCCACCTGATGCAACACTTTACTTCGAAGTGGAAGTATTAGACGTTAATCCTAAAAAATAATCCGTAATTTAACCGCACTTTGTCCAAAGTGCGGTCATTTTCCCTACCAGATTTGAAAAATGATACTAACCGATAGACAACCTTTCACTGATGAAGATCGTGCTATTCTGATTTCCTATAAAGCGGTAGTTGATGGCGTGAGCGCGTTGATTGGCGAGCATTGTGAAATCGTATTACATTCTTTGGAAGATATTGAGCATTCTGCCATTTGTATCGCCAACGGGCATAATACCAATCGCCAAGTGGGTTCACCGATTACGGATTTAGCCCTGAAATCCTTGCGTAATATGCAAAGTGAGAGTGTGTCTAAGCCTTATTTCACGCGTGCGAAAGGCAATGTGTTGATGAAGTCTGTGACCATCGCCATTCGAAATAGCAAACAGCGTATTATTGGTTTACTTTGTATCAATATTAATTTGGATGTGCCGGTTTCTCAATTTATGCAGGCCTTTATGCCAACGCAGGAACAAAATGAAACCTCTTCCGTCAATTTTGCAAGTTCAGTGGAAGAATTGGTGGCACAAACGGTAGAAAAAACCATTGAAGAAGTGAATGCGGATCGCTCAGTCTCAAACAATAATAAGAACCGTCAGATTGTGATTTCACTTTACGAAAAAGGCATTTTTGATATTAAAGATGCGATCAATTTAGTGGCTGATCGCCTCGCGATTTCTCGCCACACCGTGTATTTGTATATTCGTCAAATCAAACAAGAGCAAGAGTAATGAACTATGTTCTCGCCGTGAAAAGTCCCGTTTATGGAAAACAAGGGGCTTTTCTTGCCTATCAATTTGCCCAAGCTTTACTCGAAAAAGGGCATGCCATTAGCCAAATTTTCTTTTTCCAAGACGGTGTGAGTAATGGCAATGGCTTGGTTTATCCTGCCAATGATGAATTTAATCTCACGCAAGCTTGGCAAGCCTTTTCAGCGCAACATCATATTCCTTTGCATTTATGTGTAGCCGCTTCACAACGTCGTGGCGTAGTGGATGCGCTTACGGCAAAAGAGACTGATAAAACCAATTTGGCAGAAGGTTTTGAGATTACAGGCTTAGGCGAGTTTATGGCGATGGCATTAAAAGCAGATCGGGTGGTGACATTATGAAGCTGGCATTCTTATTTCGTACCGCACCGCATGGAAACGCGATTTCTCGTGAAGGTTTAGATGCTTTGCTTGCGGCGACAGCATTTTGTGATGAAGAGGAAATTGGTGTCTTTTTTATCGATGATGGCGTATTAAATTTACTCGATGGGCAAAATCCTGAGTTATTGTTACAAAAAGATTTTATTCGTACCTTTAAATTATTAGATTTATACGATATTGAACAGCGCTTTGTTTGTGCCAATTCACTCGACCAATACAATTTGCAAGCTGAACAGCTCATTATTTCTGCTGAAAAAATTGACCGCACTTCGCTGATCAATAAACTTAGCCAAGCAGAAAAAGTGTTTACGTTTTAAGGAATATTATGCTTTATACCTTTTCTCAAGCTCATTATTCTGAGACAGAACTTCAACGTTATTTGACTGACATCACGGAAAATGATGTGGTGGTTTTATGGCAAGACGGTGTGTTGCTAGTGGTAAAGTACGGAGAAATGTTTACTCAATGCAAAGGACAATGTTTTGTGCTGGAACAAGATGTTTTAGCCCGAAATTTAACCGCACTTTTGCCAGAAAACAATCAAGTGCGGTCA
>CAKAQT010000215.1:0-2695 GCA_916720325.1 Parahaemophilus parainfluenzae | reverse complement strand
AAGAACGTTGTGAAGATTTTGCCGAACAAGCGATCAATCCATTTAGCACGGAAAGCTTAATTATCTGTGCATTAGACTGGTTGAAAGCTCATCCTCATCGCGTACAACAAGCTATTGAAGCTGAATTTGACTGTTTAATTGTCGATGAAGCGCATCATTTAGCTTGGTCCGAAAATGCGCCGAGTGCCGCTTACTTATTAGTAGAACAATTAGCGAATGCTATTCCATCTGTTTTATTACTCACTGCAACGCCTGAACAACTAGGTTTGGAAAGCCATTTTGCACGCTTACGCTTGCTTGATCCTGAGCGTTTTTATGATTACCAAGCGTTCTTGAAGGAACAGGAAAATTATCAACCTGTGGCCGATGCGGTGCAATCATTGCTTTCAGAGAAGGCACTAAGTGCGGATGAAAAAAATCATATTTCTGATTTACTCAATGAGCAGGATGTCGAACCATTATTTAAAGCTTTAGCCTGTCATAATGACGAGGAGAAGCAAACTGCGCGACAAGAGCTCATTCAAAATCTCATCGATCGACACGGTACAAGCCGTATTTTATTTCGCAACACACGCCAAGGTGTAAAAGGTTTCCCGCACAGGGTTTATCACCAAGTCACAATTGATGCGGCTGAAGTAGACGAAAAAATTCATTGGTTAATTGATTTTCTAAAATCACACCGAAATGAAAAAATCTTAGTCATTTGTAAAACACCACAAACGGCAATTCAACTTGAGCAAATTTTACGAGAAAAAGAAGCTATTCGTAGTGCTGTTTTCCATGAAAGAATGTCAATTATTGAACGAGATCGCGCGGCGGCTTATTTTGCCGATACCGATAATGGTGCACAAGTTTTACTGAGTTCTAGCATTGGTTCTGAAGGCAGAAATTTCCAATTTGCTTGTCATCTCGTACTCTTCGATTTACCAGAAAATCCTGACTTACTTGAGCAATGTATTGGCCGTTTAGATCGCATCGGGCAAACGCGAGATGTACAAATTTATGTACCCTGCCTATCAGGTTCTGCACAGCAAGATTTAGTACGTTGGTATCATGAAGGATTAAATGCTTTTGAACAAACTTGCCCTATTGGTATGGCATTGTTTGAACAATATGAAACTTTATTAAAAGTGCGGTCAGAAAATAAAGCAGATTTTGAGCAACTCATTCTCCAAACGCAAAAACAAGCAAAAGCATTGCGTTTAGCCTTGGAAAAAGGTCGTGATCGTTTGTTAGAATTAAATTCTAATGGTGGTGAAAAGGCACAACGACTTGCGGGAGAAATTGCTCAAACAGACAATTCGCCACAATTAGTCAATTTTGCACTGAATTTATTTGATATTATTGGTGTAGAACAAGATGATTTAGGTGAAAACAGCATTGTCATCACGCCAACGGGCACCATGCTTGTTCCTGATTTTCCAGGCCTAAAAGAAGAAGGTGTCACAGTAACCTTTGACCGACAACTTGCCCTTGCTCGTGAGGAATTAGAATTTCTTACCTGGGATCATCCAATGATACGTCAAGGCATTGATTTAATCGCTTCTGGTGACATCGGCAAAGCATCGATGGCATTATTAGTTAATAAACAGCTACCTGCAGGCACTCTTTTGGTTGAATTGATTTATATGATTGAAAGCCAATCACCAAAAGGTTTACAACTGAATCGTTTTCTTCCGCCTACGCCTGTTCGCTTATTGCTGGATAGCAAAGGAAACGATCTAGCCGGACAAGTTAATTTTAATACATTGCAAAATAAACTTAAGCCGCTAGGTAAAGATATTGCAAATAAAATGGTTAAAATGGCTCGTCCAAATATTGAGCAATTAATTAAACTAGGCGATCACAAAATAACTGAAATCGCACAGGCTAAAATTCAAGAAGCTAGTAAAGTAGCAGATCAAACATTGAGCAATGAGCTCAATCGACTTATTGCCTTGAAAGCAGTAAATAAAAATATCCGACAGGCGGAAATTGATGTATTAGAACAACAACGTTTAGTTTCTTTGGAAGAGTTAAGTAAAGCAAGCTGGCGATTAGATAGCCTTCGGGTAATAGTGACAAACAAGGAATAATATGGCACTTATTGAATACCATCCCCCTTTAGAACCTTATTTAGATATTATCTACCAAGATAATCATATCTGCGTGGTAAATAAACCAAGCGGTTTACTTTCAGTTCCTGGCAATCAACCTGAATACTACGACAGTGCAATGAGTCGGGTAAAAGAGAAATTTGGATTTTGTGAACCTGCACACCGTTTAGATATGGCCACAAGTGGTATTATTCTGTTTGCATTAAGTAAAGCGGCGGATAAAGAGTTGAAACGTCAATTCCGTGAACGTGAGCCAAAGAAATATTATCACGCTTTAGTATGGGGACACTTAGAACAAGATAGTGGAAAAATTAATCTTCCAATGATTTGTGATTGGGAAAATCGCCCCCGTCAACGCATTGATTTTGTATTTGGCAAAAGAGCGGTCACGTTTTATGAAGTTTTAGAACGATTACCTACTAACTGCACTCGAGTTAAACTGACTCCAATCACAGGACGTTCACATCAACTTCGTTTACATACTCTCGCACTTGGACATCCCATTTTAGGGGATAAGTTTTATTCTCACCCACAAGCTAAATCAATGTCACCTCGCTTATGCTTACATGCAGAAGAACTTACGATTACGCACCCTATCA
>CAKAQT010000214.1:0-2696 GCA_916720325.1 Parahaemophilus parainfluenzae | reverse complement strand
GCTTGGGTAGGTAAAACTGAGAAAGAATGTAAACAAGAAGGTTTAAACTACGAAGTCGCTAAATTCCCTTGGGCAGCTTCTGGTCGTGCGATTGCATCTGAATGTGCAGAAGGTATGACCAAATTAATCTTTGATAAAGATACTCACCGTATACTTGGTGGGGCTATCGTAGGTGCTAACGGTGGTGAATTATTAGGTGAAATCGGTCTTGCGATTGAAATGGGGTGTGATGCGGAAGATATCGCATTAACCATCCATGCTCACCCAACACTTCATGAATCTGTGGGTCTTGCGGCTGAAGTCTTTGAAGGTTCAATTACCGATCTTCCAAATGCAAAAGCGAAGAAAAAATAATCGATTTTAATCCTTTTAAGGGCTGCTCATTGAGTAGCCCTTATTTTTTTGAGATCTCACTCACAAAATTGCATAAAAATTCAATAAAAACTGGCGGGCATAATGACTTTTTGATAAAATCCGACCAGTTTTGTTTTTATATTTTTTTATTATTTAAAAGCTATGTTAAAGAAGATTTTGATTATTGTAGGTTTGGCTGTTTTGACAACAGCCTGTTCTAACAATTCGGGGCAGGCTCAAAATGGCATGATTAGTGAAAGTGATGATGCTGAATTAACGGGATTGATTGCCGGTTTAGATGGGAAAAAAGGGGGCGTTTACCCTAAATTAAGAACTAACCGTCCTAAATCAGGTTTAATTGGTGATAAAGCGCTTGCTCAAGTTTATAACGAATGGGTGGGTACTCGTTACAGAATGGGTGGCACTTCAAAACATGGTATTGATTGCTCTGCATTTATGCAAACTGCTTTTCTCGATGCTTACGGCATGGAACTTCCTCGTTCAACCTCAGAACAACGCTATTTAGGTCGCCAAATCCAAAAACATGAATTACGTAAAGGTGATTTGGTGTTCTTCCGTCGCAACAATCATGTTGGCGTTTATATTGGTAATAACCAATTTATGCATGCAAGTACAAGCCAAGGTGTAACAATTAGTTCATTAGATGAAGATTACTGGTCAAGAACTTATACACAATCTCGTCGCGTTATGTAATGACAATTTTATTTCAACAAGAAGTGCGGTTAAAATTAACCGCACTTTTTTTATTTAGAATTTAGATTATTTGATGATAGGCTTAAGCCGCAAATTTCATTAAATCTCTTCTTGGTTTCATTTGATGGATGGTATTCGTCACCGTGCCAACTAATGGTAGGTTTGTCCATTGTGTTGTTTTAATATTTTCCACTTTAGAATCCAACGCCATAAATACAAATTCATTACCGCTTACACCAGCAAATTCATAAATATGGAATTCGTCTTGTTTTTCTAATACGACAAGATCACCAATGAAAAGGCTATCATTTTTTTCAACCACTAACATATCGCCCATTTCAATTCCCCAAGCAAGCATATTCGGATTGGTAACACGAATAAAACAAGTTTGTTGTGGACGTTTGATGCAATAAAGGTTGAGATCTAATTTTTTATTAAATGTCGATTTGCTTTCAACATCATTGAAAAATGGCATAGGATGATAAGAAAACGTCATATCATTTTGTGCAACTGTATTTGCGTAGTTCATCATCTTGTGTTCCTTTTAGTTTGTGTGTTTTTAATTAGTGGTTGTTTATACAGTGTAATATACTGGTATTAGATACAGTGTGTCAATAGGGCATAGAAAAAATTTTTTTATAGGCGAAAATTTTAGAAAAAATTCATTCCTTACTAAAAAAGTTCAATTTTTTAACAAAATAATAAAGAAAAAATTTTCTTTTAAATAAAATTTGAGCTATCTTTATCTTGTTTCGGTGGATCGTAACGATCTGAAGTTCAACTTAATCTTTATTTAAAACTATTATGAATACATCACGTTTATTTCATTTTCTTTTCCAAGGTAATTTGGTAAAACGAATTGCCGTTGGTTTGGTACTCGGGATCCTTGTTGCCTTGGTGAATGAGAGTGTAAAAAATTCAGCAGGTATTGATCTTGCATCTAGCTTTGGCGTGCTGGGTCAAATTTTCGTTAAAGCATTGCGTGCTGTTGCACCAATTTTGATTTTCTTCCTTGTTATGGCAGCACTCGCTAATAAGAAAGTGGGCTCTAAAAGCAACATGAAAGAAATTGTCATGCTTTATCTTTTGGGTACGTTCTTAGCCGCTGTTGCTGCGGTAATTGCAAGTATGGCATTCCCATCAGATGTGGCTCTTGCAGTAAAAGAGGATGCGAGTTCAGCACCTCAATCTGTTGGTCAAGTCATGTTAACGTTAGTATTGAATGTGGTGGATAACCCATTAAATGCAATTTTCAAAGCAAACTTTATCGGTGTTTTAGCGTGGTCTATCGGTTTAGGTTTAGCCCTTCGTCATGCATCAGATGCAACTAAACAGGTTGTAGCTGATTTTGCAGAAGGCATTTCTAAAATTGTTCACGTGATTATTTCATTTGCACCTTTCGGTGTATTCGGTTTAGTGGCTGAAACATTATCTGACAAAGGCTTATCTGCGTTAGGTGGATATGTTCACTTATTATTCGTGTTAATCGGTACAATGCTATTTACTGCCTTTGTACTTAATCCAATTCTCGTTTATTGGAAAATTCGTCGTAATCCATATCCATTAGTGTGGACTTGTGTACGCGAAAGTGGTGTAACGGCATTCTTTACACGTAGCTCTGCAGCAAA
>CAKAQT010000213.1:0-2703 GCA_916720325.1 Parahaemophilus parainfluenzae | reverse complement strand
ATCGCATTCCTGCTGATGCACGTATTATCAGCGAATCAGGGATTTATAATCACAGCCAAATTCGTGATTTGCAAAAAGTGGCACATGGCTTTTTAATCGGTAGCAGCCTAATGGGCAGTGCTGATTTAAATAATGCTGTGCGTGAAGTGATTTTTGGAGAAAATAAAGTATGCGGTTTAACTCGCACGCAAGATGTCAAAGAGGTTTACGCAAACGGAGCATTATACGGCGGCTTAATTTTCGTCGAACATTCAAAACGCTGTGTGAGCCTACGTCAAGCCCAAGAATTAGTGACAGCATCACCACTTCGTTTTGTGGGCGTATTCCAGAATCAAGAAATTGATTTTATTGTAAAAATCGCTAAACAATTGCAGCTTTATGCCGTTCAGCTACACGGTTCAGAAACCGCTGAATTTATTACCGCACTTCGTCACCAACTGCCTGAAGAAATACAGATTTGGAAAGCCATTTCGGTGAATACTGAAGCACAAAGTGCGGTTGATTTTACGGATGATTTAAATATCACTCGCTATATTTTCGATAGCCAATCTGCTAATCAACAAGGTGGCACAGGAAAAACCTTTAATTGGTCACTCATTCCTGAAAACTTGAAACACAAAATTATTTTGGCTGGTGGCATTTCACCTGACAATATTGAACAAGCCATTAAGCAAGGTTGCTTAGGGGTTGATCTCAATTCTGGTGTAGAAACTGCCGCTGGCGTGAAAGATAGCGAAAAAGTGCGGTCAGTTTTTAAGACGATTTTGTCAAATTAATCTGATTGCTAAGGGGAAGCATTATGCAAAGAACAGCGTTAGTAACCGGCGCAACTGCCGGATTTGGTGCGGCAATTTGTCGCACACTCATTGAAAATGGCTATCGTGTAATTGGCACGGGGCGCCGCGTAGCTCGTTTGGAACAATTACAGCAAGAATTAGGTGATAACTTCCATTTTCTTGCCTTTGATATTTCAGATCGCCAAGCAACAGAAGATGCTTTCCATTCCCTTCCCGCTAATTGGCAATCCATTGATTTATTGGTGAATAATGCAGGTTTAGGATTAGGCTTAGAAAGTGCAGATAAAGCGAGTTTAGACGATTGGATGCAAATGATTGATACCAATATTAAAGGTCTCGTCACTATCACTCGTCTTGTTTTACCACAAATGGTAGAACGCAATTCAGGTCACATTATTAATTTGGGCTCAATTGCGGGGACTTATCCTTATCCAGGTGGCAATATATACGGTGGTACTAAAGCTTTTATTAAACAATTTAGTTTAAATCTTCGAGCCGATCTTGCAGGCACACAAATTCGCGTTTCCAATGTTGAACCCGGTCTTTGTGGTGGAACTGAATTTTCTAATATCCGCTTTAAAGGTGATGATGCCCGAGCAAAAAAACTCTATGAAAATGTAGAATATGTCAGTCCACAAGATATTGCTAATATTGTGTTATGGCTCAATCAACAACCTGAACATGTCAATATTAATCGCATTGAAGTGATGCCTACTGCACAAACCTTTGCACCACTTAATGTCGCAAGAATTCAAAAATAACAAGGAAATATTATGTCAGAAACCCTTTTAAATCCTTATTTCGGTGAATTTGGCGGAATGTACGTACCGGAAATTCTCGTACCGGTACTACAACAGCTAGAAAAAGCCTTTGTTGAAGCAAAAGACGATCCTGAATTCCAACGTGAATTTCAAGATTTACTTAAAAATTATGCGGGCAGACCAACCGCACTTACCCTTTGCCGTAATTTAACCAAAGGCACAAAAGCAAAAATTTATTTAAAACGTGAAGATTTACTTCACGGTGGTGCCCATAAAACCAACCAAGTGTTAGGTCAAATTTTATTGGCAAAACGCATGGGTAAAACACGCATTATCGCGGAAACCGGTGCGGGCCAACATGGTGTTGCGACAGCCCTTGCTTGTGCAATGTTAGATATGCCTTGCCGTGTTTATATGGGGGCAAAAGACGTAGAACGTCAATCACCAAACGTATTCCGTATGCGTTTAATGGGTGCGGAAGTGATTCCTGTACAAAAAGGTTCTTGCTCATTAAAAGATGCATGCTGTGAAGCGATGCGTGATTGGTCAGCTAACTATGAAAATACCCATTATTTATTGGGTACTGCGGCAGGTCCCCATCCATTCCCAACCATTGTACGTGAATTCCAAAAAATGATTGGTGAAGAAACCAAACGTCAAATTTTAGAAAAAGAAGGTCGCTTACCGGATGCTGTTATTGCTGCAGTCGGTGGTGGTTCGAATGCCATTGGTATGTTTACCGATTTTATTGATGAAAAAGGTGTGCGCTTAATTGGTGTAGAACCTGCTGGTCACGGCATTGAAAGTGGTGAACATGGTGCACCATTAGGTCATGCAAAAGTCGGTATTTATTTCGGTATGAAATCACCTTTAATGCAAACTGAAGATGGTCAAGTAGAAGAATCCTACTCTATTTCTGCTGGATTAGACTTCCCTTCTGTAGGGCCTCAACATGCTTACTTACAAAGCATTGGTCGCGCAGAATACCCAAGTATTACAGATGATGAAGCGTTAAACGCTTTCCAAGAATTAGCAAAACATGAAGGGATTATTCCTGCATTGGAAAGTTCGCATGCATTAGCACACGCATTAAAAATGATTCATCAAGAACCGAATAAAGAACAAATTTTAGTGGTGAATCTCTC
>CAKAQT010000212.1:0-2707 GCA_916720325.1 Parahaemophilus parainfluenzae | reverse complement strand
AGCAGCGGACTTTTAATCCGTTGGTCGAAGGTTCGAATCCTTCACGACCCACCACCTATTTTACAAATCATGATTTAACCGGTTGGGTTGTTAGCTCAGTTGGTAGAGCAGCGGACTCTTAATCCGTCGGTCGAGAGTTCGAGCCTCTCACAGCCCACCAGTCAACATCTTATTCCTCCTGTTTGTTAATAAATTTACAAAAAATTAAAATATTTTCAAAATTCTTGACTATATTTAGCGGTTATTATGGTAGAATATCCACAAATTTAAGTCGGGCATAAAATGTTACAAAATATTCGAATTGTTTTGGTTGAAACATCACATAGCGGGAACATCGGTTCAGCGGCGCGTGCGATGAAAACAATGGGATTATCCAATCTTTATTTGGTTTCACCAAAATCGGTGGATGAGCAATCTATTGCATTAGCAGCAGGCGCTGATGATGTTGTACGTAATGCCCACATTGTTGATACTTTTGAACAAGCAATAGAAGATTGTTCATTAGTAATTGGAACCAGCGCGAGATTACGCCATTTACAAAGTACACTGATTGAGCCAAGAGAATGTGCGGAGAAAGCCAGTGCACATCAAGGCCTGGTGGCGATCGTATTCGGTCGTGAGCGTGTTGGACTTACAAATGAAGAATTACTTAAATGTCATTATCATTTAAATATCCCTGCTAATCCTGGATATTCTTCGCTAAATTTAGCGATGGCAGTTCAGTTGGTAAGTTATGAAATGCGAATGGCATTTTTAGCAAAAGATAAAACGGAAAGTACACTTTCAACAATAGAAAATATCTATCCAACAGCACAAGAAATGGAATATTTTTTTGCTCATACGGAACAGGTGTATCAGTCTCTTGGTTTTATTCAAAATCAAGGGGTTATGCAAAAGTTAAGACGACTTTATAACCGTTCTTCTCTAGAAAAAAATGAATTAAATATTTTGCGAGGAATGTTAAGTGCGGTTGAAAAACGCCTTAATCTGCAAAAAGAGTAAAATTGACTATCATAGTCAGATAGGTAAACTACCTAGATGGCGATTTATAGGGATGCTTTATGAAACTAACATCTAAAGGACGATATGCGGTTACCGCAATTTTAGATATCGCACTACACGCAGGAATAAATCCAGTCTGTTTAGCAGATATCTCAGAACGTCAAAATATTTCACTTTCTTATCTTGAGCAATTATTTGCAAAATTGCGTCGTGGTGGATTAGTAAAAAGCGTTCGCGGCCCAGGTGGTGGCTATCGTTTAGCGTTACCAACTGATCAAATTTCTATCGGTATGGTGATTTCAGCCGTAAATGAGAACATTAATGTGACAAGATGCCTTGGTAAAGGAAATTGCAAAGGCGGAGTAGAGTGTTTAACTCATACATTATGGCAAGATTTAAGTGATCGCATTTCTGATTTTTTAGATGAGATTACATTAGCTGAGCTTGTAGAGAAAAAAGCTGGGAAGCATAAAGCTCACAAAGATTTTGATGACTTAATTGTAGTCAACCAATAATGGGAAAGTAGATTAAAGTGCGGTCAAATTGATAGCATTTTTAGTAGTTATTTAGGAGTGAAAATGAAATTACCAATTTATTTAGATTATGCAGCAACATGTCCAGTGGATGAACGTGTAGCTAAAAAAATGATGGAATATTTAACCATTGATGGTGTATTCGGTAATCCAGCATCTCGTTCACATAAATTTGGCTGGCAAGCTGAAGAAGCAGTTGATATTGCACGTAATCAAATTGCTGATTTGATTGGTGCAGATTCTCGTGAAATTGTGTTTACTTCAGGCGCAACAGAAGCAGATAACCTTGCAATTAAAGGTGCTGCACACTTTTATCAAACAAAAGGTAAGCACATTATCACCTGCAAAACTGAACACAAGGCTGTATTGGATACTTGCCGTCAGTTAGAGCGTGAAGGCTTTGAAGTGACCTATTTAGATCCAGAAGAAGATGGTTTAATCGATCTTGAGAAATTCAAAGCGGCATTGCGTCCAGATACGATTCTTGTGTCAATTATGCACGTGAATAATGAGATTGGCGTGATCCAGGATATTAAAGCAATTGGTGAGCTTTGCCGTGCAAATAAAACGATTTTCCACGTAGATGCGACCCAAAGTGTCGGTAAAGTCGAAATTAATCTTGCTGAATTACCGGTTGATTTGATGTCAATGTCTAGCCACAAATTATACGGACCAAAAGGTATCGGGGCATTATATGTTTGCCGTAAACCGCGTGTTCGTTTAGAAGCCATTATCCATGGTGGTGGTCACGAGCGTGGTATGCGTTCTGGTACATTACCTGTACACCAAATTGTTGGTATGGGTGAAGCTTATCGTATTGCAAAAGAAGAAATGGCGACAGAGATTCCTCGTATCAGAGCTTTACGCGATCGTTTATATAATGGCTTGAAAGAAATTGAAGAAACCTATGTAAATGGATCAATGGAACACCGCGTAGCAAATAATTTAAATATCAGCTTTAACTATGTTGAAGGTGAATCCTTAATGATGGCATTGCGTGATGTGGCAGTTTCTTCTGGTTCTGCTTGTACTTCAGCGAGTTTAGAACCATCTTATGTACTACGTGCATTAGGTCGTAATGATGAATTAGCACATAGCTCAATTCGTTTCACGCTTGGTCGTTGGACAACGGAAGAAGAAATTGATTACACCATTAATTTAACACGTAATGC
>CAKAQT010000211.1:0-2758 GCA_916720325.1 Parahaemophilus parainfluenzae | reverse complement strand
CATCCATTAAGAAAACCGATGATTTTATTAAGAAAGTGTATGAAACCCTCAAAGAAAACGAGCAAAAAACGCACCGCACTTTCTCAATGATTTATTTCTCCGATCATGGTTTATGTCACCAAGAAGATGATAAACATGGTGTAACCTTGTTTAACCAAAACTGTCACAGCCAATTACATCATAATATTCCGCTCTTTAAGATTTCATCTGATGATACGGCACGTAAAGAATACAAAGCCTTTAAATCTGGTTTGAATTTCTTAGAAGGTATTGCTAATTGGATTGGAATTAAAAATCCGAAGCTCACATTAGAAGAAGATTTATTCTCTGAACAAGCTGACAAAGATGACTATGGACTGAAAAAACTGATTGAAGAAAAATATCGTAAAGATGCAGATCCTGCCATCGATATTCGTCCAAAGAAATAGAAAATCTCAAATTTCAGACAACAAAAAAGCCGATATTCAATATCGGGTTTTTTTATATCTCAATGGAGAAAATTAAGCGTTACCGCCAGTGATTTTTGCAACTTCAGCTGCGAAATCTTCTTCTTTTTTCTCGATACCTTCACCCACTTCTAAACGGATGAAGTTAGACACTGAAGTGTTTACTGATTTTAAGAAGTCACCTACAGATACAGAAGGATCCATGACGAATGGTTGACCTGTTAATGAAACTTCACCAGTGAATTTCTTCATACGGCCTTCAACCATTTTTTCTGCGATTTCTTTTGGTTTGCCAGAGTTAACTGCAATATCAATTTGGATTTGTCGCTCGTGTTCAACTACTTCTGCAGGTACATCTTCTGGGTTCACGAATTCTGGTTTAGATGCCGCTACGTGCATTGCCACTTTTTTAAGTTCATCAGCTGAACCTTCACCCGCAACTAACACACCGATTTTCGCACCGTGTAAGTATTGAGCAATAACTTGACCATCTAAGTAAGCAACACGACGGATGTTCATGTTCTCACCGATTTTAGCCACTAATGCAGCACGTTTTTCTTCAAATTGTGCTTGTAACGCTTCGATAGTGGTACCTTTGTGTGCTGCTGCGAAATCAGCTACTTCGTTTGCTAAACCTAAGAAGCCAGCATCTTTTGCTACGAAGTCAGTTTCACAGTTCATTTCAACTAATACACCGAAACCATTTTGTACACGAGCAAGGATAACACCTTCAGCTGCAACACGGCCTGCTTTTTTAGCTGCTTTAGCTTGACCAGATTTACGCATGTTGTCGATTGCTAACTCGATATCACCGTTTGCTTCAACTAATGCTTTTTTACATTCCATCATACCGGCACCGGTACGTTCACGAAGTTCTTTTACTAATGATGCTGTGATTTCAGCCATTTTAAAAATCCTCTGTCGAAAGTACGATTTATTTTGACCGCACTTTTAGATAAAAATATAGGGGCTAAATTTTAGCCCCTATGCCAATTAATCGTTTGATTATTAAGGGCTTCGCCTTATTGCAAAACTTAAATTATTCTGCGTCAGCTGCTAATTCTTCAGCAACTTGAGCTTCGTTACCACGACCTTCTTTAACCGCTGCTGCAGCTGCAGAAACGTAAAGTTGGATAGCACGAGTCGCATCATCGTTACCTGGGATAACGAAATCTACGCCTGCTGGAGTTGAGTTAGTATCAACGATAGCAAATACAGGAATACCTAGGTTGTTTGCTTCTTTAACCGCGATATGTTCGTGGTCTGCACCGATAACGAATAACGCATCTGGTAAGCCGCCCATATCTTTGATACCGCCAAGGCTTAATTCAAGTTTTTCCATCTCACGGGTACGCATTAACGCTTCTTTTTTGGTTAATTTGTCAAAAGTACCGTCTTGAGATTGAGTTTCTAAATCTTTTAAACGTTTAATTGATTGACGAACGGTTTTCCAGTTAGTCAACATACCACCTAACCAACGGTGGTTTACATAATATTGTTGACAGTCTAATGCTGCAGCTTGTACTGCTTCTTGAGCCGCGCGTTTAGTACCAACGAATAATACTTTACCGTTGTTGCTAGCAATACGGGTTAATTCCGCTAAAGCTTCGTTGAATAAAGGTAAAGTTTTTTCTAAGTTGATGATATGAACACCGTTACGAGCACCAAAAATGAAAGGTTTCATTTGTGGATTCCAGTAACGAGTTTGGTGTCCGAAGTGTACGCCCGCGTTGATCATGTCGCGCATTGAAACTTGTGCCATAATATTTTCCTTTTGTTGGGGTTGAGCCTCCACATATCAGCTAATCGACCGTTTGGCACCCCGATTAAGCCTTAATGATATGTGTGTGTTGTTAATAATTAAAAACGCTGCTTTTGAAACCCAAAAACAGCGGTGCGATTTATACCATAAAGTGCGGTCAAAAACTAGTTTATTTTGTCAAATTTATTACTTTTCTTGCTTTAATAAACAATAAAGGGGGACGATGCCGCAAATCTTTAAATTCATCATGCCATTGTGGCTGCTCGGCTAACATGGGTTCAGCCATTTGTTCAATTTGAAAACCTGCAGCAATTAAATCATTAATAATCGTTGCCGTCGTGCGGTGATAGGTTTTAAAAGGTTGTTGAAACCAATTCCGCTCTCTTAGCCCTTCATCACGGTAATGATTTAAACGATAAGCGACTTGCTGCTTTTTCTCATTTTTTTCCCAGCGCTCCCCTTCTTTATGGCAAGTGGTAATCGGATGCTCTTGGGAAAAAACTAATGTACCATTAGGCTTAAGTTTGTTGGCAATGGAAGCTAATAAAGC
>CAKAQT010000210.1:0-2763 GCA_916720325.1 Parahaemophilus parainfluenzae | reverse complement strand
AACAATAATATCAATAATATGAATGATACGGGCATTTGAGTATCTGACAAACCTTCGGCTTGCTTCTTCAATATAAGATACAACCCTGTCCGCCCAATAAATCCATATCCGAAAGCATCTTCATGCAGAATTAAGCCAAACCATGAATAAGTTTTTCACCCACCCCATGCGGCCGTTTTTCGTCGGTGCGGCGGTGCTTGCCATACTCGGCGCGTTGGTGTTTTTCATCAGCTCCGGTGCCGTCATTTTGAAATGAAACCAAATCAAAGCCGATTGAACCATCGTCCACTTGGGTACGACCATCACGTCCGCCGGTTGTTGTTGCTGATGTTTTGTAGAAAATTTTCATGATATTGTCCTCAATTCAATATTGGTTAAATGTTTTGGCGTACTGCCGTTGAAAGTGAGTTCATTATATTGAACGGCAATATGAAGTGTTATATGATTTATCCAAATTACTTGCCTATTCCTACAAAATAATGTTCTCAACTGAAACGATAGAACGCTTATTAAAAGTTATTCCACATAACGAAACCTATTCATCTCCAATTAAAGGCTTGGTGATTCGCCATGCCGATCAGCCGTTTTGCTACGAGGGTATTATTCAAGAACCGAGCATTTGCATCGTGTTAAGTGGGGAACGTGAAATACAACTAGGCGAACAATGCTACCGTTTTGACAATCAACACTTTATGTTCTGCCCTGTCAATGTGCCGATGCGCGGCGAAATTAAATATGCCGAGCCGAAAAAGCCGTTTTTAGTGATGTCGATGAAAATTGATATTGAGAGCGTTAGCAAGATTTTATTAGCAAATCCAAACCTTGCAGATGCTCTTCAACC
Source organism: Parahaemophilus parainfluenzae (assembly GCA_916720325.1). Lineage (GTDB taxonomy): Bacteria > Pseudomonadota > Gammaproteobacteria > Enterobacterales > Pasteurellaceae > Haemophilus_D > Haemophilus_D parainfluenzae_W. Next base: position 1,922 of record CAKAQT010000210.1, on the reverse strand, counting down.
GGGCGACGAAGGTTTTGCACAATGGCATTTGGATGAATCTCTCAAAAATGCTGTTGAACGCTTATTATTCTTGCACGAAAATCCAAAAGATATTGGGTTTCTTGCACCGCTTATCCAACAAGAAATATATTATCGACTCCTTACAGGCGAACAAGGTGGCAAATTTAAAGCCATGGTAAGCAATGGATCTCACACCAAAAAAATCGCCCAAGCCACCCACTATCTGCAACAACATTTTAGTGAAACCATCACCGTGGAAACCTTGGCAAATTTAAGTGGTATGTCATTATCTGGCTTTCATAGCCATTTCAAGAAGATAACCAGCCTTTCACCGCTGCAATATCAAAAATCCTTACGTTTGATGGAAGCCAGACGCCTAATTGCTCAAGAAGGAAGAGCTATAACCGAAACCGCTTACCAAGTCGGCTACGAGTCACCTAGCCAATTCAGCCGTGAATACAAACGGTATTTCGGGCATGCGCCCAAGGGGGATATTAAATAGATGGGGCTTAAAGATAGGTTTAAAAACACCTAAAAATTTGACCGCACTTTATGATGAAAAAAATCTGAAACGTTAATTTCAGACGTTTTTTATTTAACCAAGATTTTGTGAAAAACATTAAAAATGAGATAATTCTCAAACCTTTTAAGAGGCTTTATTGATAAAAATATTTGGAGAAAGCATGGAACATAAACTTGAGGACATCATTGCGATTTTTAATCAATGTTTTGAAGAAGAATATAATACGCGATTGGTTAAAGGTGGGGATGAGCCGATTTACATTCCTGCAAATGATGAGGTGCCTTATAACGCCATTTACTTTGCTAGAGGCTTTTATAGCAGTGCATTACATGAAATTGCCCATTGGTTGGTGGCGGGGAAAGAGCGTCGTAAATTAGAAGATTTTGGCTATTGGTATGAACCGGATGGTCGTTCTGAAGAACGTCAGCGTGATTTTGAAAAGGTGGAAGTGAAGCCTCAAGCATTGGAATGGATTTTAGCCACAGCGGCGGGATTCCGTTATTTTGCCAGCGCGGATAATTTGAATGGCAATCCAGGCGATACACAGCCTTTTAAACAAGCCGTATATGAACAAGTGAAAATCTATGCGGAAAAAGGTTTACCAAAACGAGCGGAAACGTTACGCAAGGCGTTAGTGGCATTTTATGGCACAGAAGATGAAATTAATTTGGTGAAGTTTGATGTCGCGCGTATTTAATAGCAGAAAGTGATCAAGATGGCTCACTTTTTTCAGTCTTAATACCCCCTAATTCTCCCCTAACTAAATAGTCTAATTTTTAATCATTTCACACCCAGTATACTGGGTGTTGTACTCTCTTTACAGAGAGTACAACAAAACATAATGCTAAACAAAAAATGTTTGGTTGTTTCAATCATTGATTAATAAATGGACGATTTCTATGCGATTCACAAAAACACTTTTTACCACCGCACTTTTCGGTGCTTCTGTATTTTCTCTTCAATCTACTGCTTGGGCAATAGAACAACAAAAAGACTTCAAAGCGATATTGGAAATTGTTCCCCCCTTGGCAGAGCAAGGTGATGCGAATGCTCAAGCTCTTTTGGGAAGGATGTATGAAGAGGGGGTTGGCGTAAAACAAGATAATGTTAAAGCGGTAAAATGGTATAGCCGAGCGGCGGAGCAAGGAATTGCAGAGGCCCAATTTAATTTGGGCAATATGTATGTTAGCGGACAAGGCGTAAAACAAGATGATGTTAAAGCGTTGAAATGGTTTCGCAAAGCCGCGGAGCAAGGATTTGCACCGGCCCAATTTAATTTGGGCGTGATGTACTATAATGGGCGAGGAGTTCAAGTAAATAAATCTTTAGCTAAAGAATGGCTTGGTAAGGCTTGTGATAATGGAGAACAAAAAGGATGTGAATATTACGGTAAGCTAAA
>CAKAQT010000209.1:0-2765 GCA_916720325.1 Parahaemophilus parainfluenzae | reverse complement strand
TTAAAAGATCTCGATGTATTCTCTCCTCCATCATTCAATAATGATGATGTGGCGGAGCACGCCAACCTTGAAACACACTTCATTGATTCTAGCGGTTTAATTTCTTGGGATTTATTCAAAAATACGCCAGATTATGAGTTTGTAGATTGGGATTTCTCAGGTTCAACACAAGAAGAATATGAAAACTTGATGGCAATCTTTAATGCAGAGGAAAAAGAAGTCTACATCATGGATTACAACCATTTAGACGTTTACGCTTGCCGCATTATTGTGCCTGGCATGTCTGATATCTACCCTGCTGATGATCTCATTTATGCCAATAACAACATGGGGATGGACTGGCGCGAGATCTTATTAGATTTACCACACCATCATCATGATGCTGAAACTTACGAAGAGTTGTTAGCAGAATTGGATGAGCAAGATATTGACGATGCCACACGTGTTCGCGAATTTATCGGTATCGTGGCACCAAAAGCAAGCGGTTGGACAACATTACGTGTTGGTGAGCTCAAATCCATGCTTTACTTAGCATTAGGTGAATTAGAATTAGCCTTAGATTGGGCTAACTGGACGATGAATATGAACAGCTCTGTATTTACGCCAGAACGTGCAAATTACTATCGTGCTTTAATCAGTATCATTGAATTGCATTTAGACAATACTCGCGATCCACAACAATATCGTACTGTATTTGAAAGAATGTATGGCAAAGAAGCCGTTCAACAAGCTTGGGCTGCAGTGGCAGAAAAAGGTAACCCGTTCTATAACTTGCCAGCCAGCGATGAAACGCTTGAAAACTTTAAAGAACACCAAGCTTTACTTGGTGCTTATGCGAAATTACAAAAAGCTAAACGAGAAAATTGGAAATAGTTGATTTTCTCTCAATCATAAGGCGGACTTTATGTCTGCCTTATTTATTTCCACATTAAAAAACTGCTTTAAAATCAACCGCACTTTTCACACAAAAACGCTTAAATTTATGCTATAATTCGTCACAATTTTTTGATCAAAAAAGGAATAAAAATGACGGATTCAATCCATTCCTCTATTACCCCAGTCAATATTGAAGAAGAACTCAAATCTTCTTACCTTGACTACGCCATGTCGGTGATTGTTGGGCGTGCTTTGCCCGATGTGCGTGACGGTTTAAAACCGGTGCATCGACGTGTGCTTTTCTCCATGGATCAATCTGGCATCACTGCCGGCAAAAAATACGTAAAATCTGCCCGTGTGGTAGGTGATGTAATCGGTAAATATCACCCGCACGGTGATTTTGCGGTGTACGACACCATTGTGCGTATGGCACAGCCGTTCTCATTGCGCTACATGTTGGTAGATGGGCAAGGTAACTTCGGTTCAATCGACGGTGACGCGCCAGCGGCAATGCGTTATACCGAAGTCCGTATGCAAAAAATTACCCAAGCGCTATTAACTGACTTGGATAAAGAAACCGTAAATTTCTCGCCAAACTATGATGGCGAATTAATGATTCCGGACGTATTACCAACCCGTATTCCTGCGCTTTTAGCAAACGGTTCTTCCGGTATTGCGGTGGGGATGGCAACCAACATTCCACCACACAACTTAAATGAAGTTTTAGATGGCTGCTTGGCTTATATTGATAACGAAAACATTACCATTGATGAATTAATGCAATATATTCCTGGCCCAGATTTCCCGACAGCGGCATTAATTAATGGCCGTAAAGGGATTGAAGAAGCTTATCGCACTGGTCGCGGCAAAGTGTATGTTCGCGCTCGCGCTAGCGTAGAAACCACAGATAAAGGCAAAGAGCAAATCATTGTGACCGAATTGCCTTATCAAGTGAACAAAGCCAAATTAGTAGAAAAAATTGCTGAGCTTATCAAAGATAAAAAAATCGAAGGCATCAGCAATATTATCGACCTTTCTAACAAAGAAGGGATCCGCATTGAAATCGACATCAAACGTGATGCCGTAGGCGAAGTGGTATTAAATCACCTTTATGCCCTTACTCAAATGCAGGTGACCTTCGGGATCAACATGGTGGCCTTAGATCACGGTCAACCACGTTTATTCAACTTAAAACAAATCATTGAAGCCTTTGTGATGCACCGTCGCGAAGTGGTGATTCGCCGTTCTTTATTTGAATTGCGTAAAGCCCGCGAGCGTACCCATATTTTAGAAGGTTTAGCGGTTGCAACATCAAATATCGATGAAATCATCGATATCATCCGTCAATCGAAAGAGCGTAAAGAAGCGGCAGAAAAATTAATTTCTCGTCCTTGGAAACTGAATAACGAAATTTTAGGTTTGCTTGATGCAGCGGCACGTCCGGCTGAATTAGCGGCTGAATTTGGTATTAAAGGTTCTGATTACTATCTTTCTCCAGAACAAGTTGATGCAATCTTAGAACTTCGCTTACATCGTTTAACCGGTCTTGCTACCGAAGAAGTGATCAATGAATACAAAGAGTTATTGGTTAAAATTGCAGAACTTCTCCACATCATCAATAGCCCTGAACGCTTGATGGAAGTGATTCGTGAAGAACTTGAACAAGTACGTGCTCAATTCGCTGACGAACGTCGTACCGAAATTACCGCCGCTTCCGGTGATATTGATTTAGAAGATTTAATCGCTCAAGAAGATGTAGTAGTGACCCTTTCTCACGAAGGTTATGTGAAATATCAACCGCTTACCGACTACGAAGCACAACGTCGTGGTGGTAAAGGTAAATCTGCAACGAAGATGAAAGATGAAGACTTCATCGAAAAACTCTTAGT
>CAKAQT010000208.1:0-2768 GCA_916720325.1 Parahaemophilus parainfluenzae | reverse complement strand
GTTGCATTGACGTTAGCAATACCATTATTCAGTAAGAAACGACCACCTTTTTCCACGGTTGCAGTCACTGTTTTTGCTGTGCTGGTTAAGGTTTCAGTAACAAATCCATTCTCACTTGGTTTAGTGACTTCCGCTTTCGGTAACACTTCCAATGTTGCACCTTGTTTTACGATGACTTGTTGTGCCGAACCAAGGGATTGATTTAACCCTGAAAGCTGACCTTCATTCACAGTAATTTCACCAGTGAAGCTGTTATTACCTGTGAGGGTTAAGGTGCCAGAACCATTTTTAGTTAATGCACCAACATAGCCTTGTGCAGCACGTTCATTACGAGCGGCTTCACGCGCTAAACCTACTTGATATTCCGCTTTTTCTTCTGCTGTCGCACCTGTACGGTTTTGCATTAACGCTTGTAATTCTGCTTTGCGTGTTGTCCAAGTAGCTGCTTCAGCTTGATCTTCGACTTGACGTGCTTTGATGGCTTTATCGCTAATATCATTTGACCAAACATCATTTTGATTGAGGTTGATTTTCATGTTTCCTAAGAATTGACCTGGGCCAAACATCGCTTTGCCAAGATCTAAAATACCCCAACCCCAAACGTTACTTGGTACACCTTGTTCAGTTTCCCAACGTTCTAATGGTTTACCTTCAAGCCCTTTGCGAAGTGTGGTTTGTCTTGCTGTAGTGAGCATAACATCGCGAGCTTGATCGGTTGTCATGTATGGATAGCGAGAAAAGATGACACCTAATGCACCACTTACGTGTGGGGCTGCCATTGAAGTACCACCAGCTGATTTGTAAATAGGGTCACCATAAGTATTGGTGTCTTGTAATTGAATGTAGGAGGAATAGATATTGGCGGATGGCGCTGCAATCGTCCACCATTTTGAATGGCCGGCGAGGTTAAATTCTTGAATATCTGCGCCTGCTTTTTCATCACTTACATCGTCATTTGAATCATTTGGATAGCCTTCACCACCCACTTGCCCCGTGACGTTTACCCAGTATTTTTCTGCATCAGGTCTGAAATAAGGCAACATCGCACGCGTAAAGGACTCAGCCATCATACTTCGGTTACCCGCTGTAAAAACTTGAAGCACTTGTTTATTTTTTGCCACTTCATAAGCCGCATCAACAAAGTTTTTCTCACCACTGGTGACAAATTGATAATAAGCTTTTTCAGCTTCGCCTAAGTTACTTAAATAAATATGTGCCGCAGGACTGGAAATTGGCTCAGGTGCTTTGGGTACATCATAATATTGCACGCCATATTCAGGCACATCACGCCAATCATATTTTGGTTTATAGCCTAAGGCACCGGCAAAGGATGAATTGACACGACGGTTTGAACCCCAACTGTTATTAATCACTTTGGCACCGGCATCTGCTAGGGCAGAGTAGCCTTGTAAGAAGAAATCATAGTCTTGGTTTGGACCATAGGTCATGTTGTCGTTACCACCGGTATTGGCAGAATACAGATTAGCGCCGAATGCTACACCATGCATTTCATTGCCGTCACGGCTTGCCGCCATTGTCCCGCCAACGTGCGTACCGTGTGCATCATTGGTATATTTATGCCATGCCCCGTCAATATTGAAGGCTTCACCTTTAGTGAAGATGCCATTATCTGTTTTATCGAAATTGCGTTTACCGTTTTTTACGGGTTCATTTTTATTAATTGGACCATTTCCCACCGATGCATCGGGATAACGCATGCCATCTTTACTATAAGTCCCTTCCGTTTTTACAACGTGGATTCGACCGTCTTGAAATTCAGGGTGGTTTAATAGCACACCTGAATCCATCACGCCGATTTTTACGCCTGAACCATTAAAGCCAAGAGCATAAGCCGTGGAGGCATTCATTGAGGTTAAGCCCCAGTCTTTGAGGTATTCAGCGCTTTCCCAGCTTTTGGTATTACCGGCTTGGCCTTGTTCAGAATAAGCGGCTGCATTAGCAGCATACCAACCAACAAGTAGTGCGAGTGCGGTTTTTTGAAGTGTTTGAGGTTTCATATTGTCTTCCTTTATCTTTTTGATTTTAGGAGACTATTATTCGCCTCATTGCGAAGCGCTTCAATGACTCAAATCAAAATTCCAGAGAAAAATGTTTATTCTGTGACAACGATCACACCAAAGTGCGGTCAAAAGAGGGGATAAATTTATGTATCGTAGAAATCAATGTTATAATTTGCGAACAAAAATGATTAAGGAGTAACTCATGGCTATTTTAGTAACGGGTGGCGCAGGCTATATCGGTTCACACACTGTAGTAGAATTATTAAATGCAAATAAAGAAGTGGTGGTATTGGATAATTTATGCAATTCATCCCCAAAATCTTTGGAACGCGTAAAAGAAATCACGGGCAAAGACGTGAAATTTTATGAGGGCGATATTTTAGATCGTGCTTTATTACAAAAAATCTTTGCTGAAAACAGCATTCAATCGGTAATCCATTTTGCGGGTTTGAAAGCTGTGGGTGAAAGTGTTCAAAAACCAGCTGAATACTACATGAATAACGTAGCAGGCACGATTGTTTTGATTCAAGAAATGAAAAAAGCAGGCGTGTGGAACTTTGTATTTAGTTCATCTGCAACAGTTTATGGTGATCCGGAAATTATTCCAATTACAGAAGATTGCAAAGTGGGCGGTACAACCAACCCTTACGGTACCTCTAAATACATGGTGGAACAAATTCTGACCGATGTTGCGAAAGCTGAACCACAATTTAGTATGACGATCTTACGTTATTTCAACCCAGTGGG
>CAKAQT010000207.1:0-2773 GCA_916720325.1 Parahaemophilus parainfluenzae | reverse complement strand
GCCAAGCTGTAAAGATCTTCTTCTAACTCACCTAAGGTCGCAATTTCAGTGCGATTGCCTAAAATCACCACTTTTAAATTAAGTGGATAACTTGGAATATCACAAGGCAAGGTTTTAAATGGATGGGCTGAATACCAATCAAAAGTTTGCGTTTGTAAAATATGTTTTAAGCGTTGCCATAAATCAAATTGGCTTAGCATCGTTGCTGCGCTTAAAATCAACACACCACCATTGGCTTGATGCACTAAACCTGGCGTAAGCAAAATATCTTGCGAACTTGGATGAACACGCACACTACCAAAAAGGCTAAATTGATCAGCATGCAATGCCTTCAGCACATCACCTTGTGCGGCAAAATTATCAGCGAGAGATTGAGCTGGCTCGGTATAAATGCGAGGGAAAGAAAAAGAATCTCCCTGCTCAACCACATAATTTACTCCAAAAACTGACCGCTCTTTTGGCTGTTCTTGGCGAATAAGTTCTGCTAATAAATCGGCATATTCTGCTTGATCATCTGCTTTTAAAACCAACAAAGAACGACGAGGTTGTTTTAAGAATAAAGAAATCGCTTTTGTGGCATGTTTTTGTAATGACCAAAAATCAGCCTTTTCAGCTGAAAGTTCAGTAATCGATAATTCTGGTTGTAAGGCTTGCCAATTTAAGGCTTGTTCCGAAGATGTTGAAGTCACGACATATCTCGCTTTAATTAAATTGGCGGTATTATCGCACACTTCACCCTGAGTGAAAATCCGTTATAAAAATCTACTGGAAAAATTTATTTAAACAGCGTATATTTATGAGGTTACCACGTCACTAAAAAGCATAATAAAACGATGAAATATCAAAAATTAGAAAACCAAGAAGCAAACTGGAAATGGATTTATCTCATTCGCAAACATCGCGAAGGGGAAAAAATTACCCGTTACGAAGAAAAAAGCTTAGAAGAAAGCAAAGTTCAAGAATTAATAGAATGTCAGAATTATCCTGAAAAAATCGAGGAATGGATTAAAAATCACCTTTCTCTTGATTTACCTATTAAGCTTGATCAGGCTATTCGTGCAAGACGTAAACGCTTTTTTAATGCAGAAAAACAATCAACGAAGAAAAAGTCCATTGATTTAGAATATGGTGTTTGGCTTCGTTTGTCTAAATATTCAAGAAAAATGAAAATGACACTTTCTGAAACCATCACTTATATGATTGATGAACGTGAAAGCAAAGCATTATATGAAAGCCAAATGACGGCGATGAAAGCCGGTTTAAAAAACTTGCTCAATAAATAAGATGAAAAAAAGCCAAGATCGAAATCTTGGCTTTTGATTATGCTAAATAGAGAAGATTTTGAAACGTTTTAGCGTTTCGCCTATTCCGCAATCGGAATAATTTTTGTGGCGTGAGATCCTTTGTCGCCGTGAATCACTTCAAATTGCACGCGTTGTCCCGCTTTCAATGAACGGTAACCATCCATTTCAATTGCTGAATAATGTGCAAAGATGTCTGTATCCACGCCTTCTGCAGAAATAAATCCAAATCCTTTTGCGTTATTAAACCATTTTACTACACCAATTTCCATAGTAGACCTCTATAGGCTTCGCCCTTAATACTTAAAAACAATAAGACTCATGCCTTATCACCTCAATTGGAAATATATTCAAACATTTTATTTTTTTATGCAACAAGGAAACTTTAAAAATGATACATTGATCACAAAAATTTTTATTTATTTACTATTAGAAGTCTCTTTCTCACCTTTTTGATGAATCTCACGCAATGCTTTTGCCACAATTTGAATGGCCTCACCGCTGCTAATTCCTTGTGCCATTAATTCCTGAATTTGCTCTACTGCTTTTTGTTGCTGTTCGTGGGTTAAATTAATATCTAACATTATTTCTTCTCGTTAAATAGACCAATTAAATAATTCCATCACTTTCATCCATTGCTCATCTAAATTAGCTTTAATTTCAATTTTTGTTGAATGGATAGGATGTTCAAAAATAAGTGTATCGGCATGTAAAAATAAACGCTGACAGCCTGAATGTTCCGTCAATGCACGATTTTGATGTAAATCACCATATTGTGTATCCCCTAAAATAGGATGAAAGATATGTTTCATGTGACGTCGTAACTGATGTTTTCTGCCTGTTTGAGGAATGAGCTTCACCAAGGAATATCTGGTGGTTTGATAACGCCCTACCGCATAAGGCATTTCCACAATGTTTAAGCCCTCATAATCCGTTACCGCCTCTTGAGGGGCTTTATCTTCTTGTGCAAACTTATCTGCAATCTTATCTAATTGGATTTTAAGAGGATAATCAATCTGTCCTTTGCCTTGCAAATACCCTCGCACAATCGCTAAATAAGATTTTTGCACCGTTTTCTGTTCAAATTGCTGACACATTAAATTCGCTATTTCACTATTTAAAGCAAACAGCAAAACACCTGATGTGGGGCGATCTAATCGATGAATAGGAAAAACATGCTGCCCGATTTGATCGCGCAAGGTTTGCATCACAAATTGCGTTTCATGAGTATCAAGCCAGCTACGATGTACCAACATGCCTGCAGGCTTATTAACGGCGACAAGATATTCATCTTGATATAAAATTTCTAACATTTATTGATTTTGTAATAAGGCTTCTAATTCACGTAACGGTGTTAATAATTCAACTAAAAAATCTTCTTCTGCTTCTTTAAATGCTTCCTCTAAATAAGGAGACACCGCAATTTTTGAGGGTAACTCAGCGCCACTTTCAAGTAAGGCAAACATTCTTGG
>CAKAQT010000206.1:0-2791 GCA_916720325.1 Parahaemophilus parainfluenzae | reverse complement strand
CCAATAACGGAAATTGAACTCGATCGTTTTGTGAGTTTTGTTGAAAATCCAGTGAAATTCTTTTTTGAAAAGCAGCTTGGCGTGTATTTCCGAGATGAAGACGATCGCATTGAAGAAAGTGAAAACTTCACGTTAAATGGTTTGGATCATTATCGCATTAGTAATGAGTTATTGCATTTAGAGGAAGCGCAATTTAACGATTATTTCGCCAAACAGCGAGTAAAAGGCATCATGCCACGCGGTGAGTTTGCGGAAGTCTGTGCGCAATCCATTCGTGCTGATGTATTGGCTTTTAAAGAGAAAATTAAGGATTATTCTTCACCACACAGTGAGAGTGTCGATTTTGTGGTGGAAACGACACAAGGCAATATTCGCTTATTTGGCTATATGGAGCCATTATTTGGTGATGAAAATCAGATAATCGAATGGCGATTTGCAAAATATAAGGATCGTTATCGTATTCGCCCATGGCTTTATTATCTCATTCAACTGGCGACAAAAGAGAACGCTCAGCCACCACGCATTATCGCTAAAGATAAGGATTTAACATTAAAAACAATAGAAAAATCAACCGCACTTGAGAAACTGAAAATGTATGTAGAGGCTTATTTACAAAGCCAGCAACAAATTCAGCTCATTCCAACGGAAAATATAGCGAAGTTTATTGAAAAAGATGAAAGTGCGGTCAATTTTGACAATGTTTTAACGAATATCGAATCCCTTGCGAAAGATGATAGCTATAGTTATAGAAAAGCCGATCCTTATTGGACAAGGGTATTGGGTCAAACAGAACAACTTAAATCGCAGGATGGTCTCTTGCAGTTGGTGAAACAAACCACATCCTGGTTTGGAGAAATGTTGTCTTAACGCGGATCTTCAGATCGAAAAGATCTTGGATTTTTGATAAGATATTGCCTAAGAATGATTTTGAAAAGGAGCTAAAATGCGTTGTCCGTTTTGTTCAACTGAAGAAACTAAGGTGATTGACAGCCGTTTGGTTTCTGATGGGTATCAAGTGCGTCGTCGTCGGGAATGCGGGAATTGTCATGAACGCTTTACCACCTTTGAAACGGCCGAATTAGTGGTGCCAAAAATTATTAAAAATGATGGGTCACGCGAGCCGTTTAATGAAGATAAATTGCGTAGCGGTATTCAACATGCGTTAGAAAAACGCCCTGTAAGTTCGGATGATGTGGAAAAAGCCATCAGCCATATTATTATCCAATTACGTGCGACAGGTGAGCGCGAAGTGCCAAGTCATCTCGTGGGCAAATTAGCCATGAATGAGCTGAAAGAATTAGATAAAGTGGCGTATATCCGTTTTGCGTCCGTTTATTTGAGCTTTGATAATATCAATGAATTCACCAAAGAAATTGAAAGCTTAAAGGATTAATATGAGTGACACCTTTTCCCCTGATGACGTGAAATTTATGCAACTGGCTCTTGAGCTTGCGGCAAAAGGGCAGTACACCACTACGCCGAATCCATCGGTAGGATGTGTGTTAGTTAAGAACGGTGAAATTGTCGGGAAAGGGTTTCATTTTAAAGCCGGTCAGCCTCATGCAGAACGTGTGGCGTTGGCAGATGCCGGTGAGAAAGCTAAAGGCGCAACTGCGTATGTGACACTTGAACCTTGTTCTCATTATGGTCGCACACCACCTTGTGCATTAGGTTTAATTGAAGCGGGTGTCAGTCGAGTTGTTGCCGCCATGGCAGATCCTAATCCGCAAGTGGCAGGCAAGGGCTTAAAAATGTTAGCTGATGCAGGCATACCAAGTGCGGTCAATTTATTGAATGAACAAGCTGAAGCCTTAAATAAAGGTTTTCTCAAACGCATGCGAACTGGCAAGCCTTATGTGCAGCTAAAATTAGCCATGAGTTTAGATGGTCGAACAGCCATGGCGAGTGGTGAAAGCAAGTGGATCACAGGTGACGCAGCCCGTGCGGATGTACAAAAAATGCGAGCCAAAGCGACCGCACTTTTATCAACAAGTGCCACCGTGTTAGCCGATGATCCAAGCTTGAACGTGCGTTGGAATCAATTCCCCGATGATCTAAAAGCGGAATATGCTGAAGATACTGTGCGTCAGCCTATTCGCATAATCTTAGATTCTAAAAATCGAGTTCAACCAAGCCATCAATTATTCCATACCCATTCGCCAGTTTGGCTTGTGGGTTCAATTCCACGAGATATGTCTGTATTCCCTGATTTCTGTGAGCAAATGTTACTGCCAGAAAACTATGATTTCGATATGTTGATGACAGAATTAGGCAAGAAACAAGTGAATTCTGTTTGGGTTGAAGCCGGTGCCAATTTAGCGGGTAGCTTGATTGAACAACATGCTGTAGATGAATTAATCATTTATGTCGCCCCGAAACTCTTGGGAGATAAAGCTCGAGGATTATGCCAACTTCCGCATTTGGAAAAACTTGCTGATGCCCCATTGTGGCAACTGCAAGAATGTGAAAGAATTGGGGATGATTTAAAGCTCAGTTATTTACCTAACTTATTAATAAAAGAATAAAAAATGTTTAAAAAACTTTTCCACTCCGCCCTTTGGGGGCTTGCTGCGGCAGGTGTTATTTTATTTGCCGTTCCTAAGCTCAATAACAGCAGCCTTTTCTCTGCTGATGATATCGTTTCGTTCAATAGCGCCGTGAGAATTGCTTCTCCTGCTGTGGTGAATGTGTACAACCGATCTTTTTCTTCTGCCAGCATTAATGATAGCGATCAATTACAGGTAAATAACTTAGGTTCTGGCGTGATTATGACCAAAGACGGTTATATTCT
>CAKAQT010000205.1:0-2798 GCA_916720325.1 Parahaemophilus parainfluenzae | reverse complement strand
CTAATTTTAATGCCACAGGGAATCCAGGAATGTAAAAAGGAATAGAGCCGAGTAACACTCCTAAGCCAATCCCGATAAATACTGGTAACATTTGAACTTGAAGTAGCTTTTGTTTAGCGTTCCCGATAACCGAAATAGCTTGGTTGAGAATATCAGTTTTACCCACCATGTGTAATACGTCGCCAAATTGAAGCGTAGTATGCGCAGTTGGTACCAGTTCCACACCCGCACGGTTTAAACGTGAAATCACTACACCGTATTTTTTATGGATGCCGAGATGACGAATTTGTTTACCTAATACTTTTTCATTGGTAACCACAACGCGTTCAGAACGAATTTCGCCACTCAAGCTTGCGACCGGAACATCAACTTCTTCCCCAATGATCAGGTGCATTTTTTTCAAGCCTTCAGGATTGCCGACCAAATGTAAAATATCCCCAAGTTGAACATCAGTATCCGCTTTCGGCACAATAACAAGATCACCCCGTTTCAAGCGAGAGCAGACGACATCTTCATCATCAAAACCTGGAATTTCAATCAAATGGATACCATTGAGATTAGTATTGGTGACTTTCAGAGACATGCTTTTGAGCGCTTCTTTATCGTGACCACTTTCTTTTTCAAAATTTGCTGCTTCTTCATCCACTTTAATTTTAAAGAAAAGACGAATAAGCCACATAGAAAGTAAAATGCCACAAATTCCAAAAGGATAAGCCATTGCATAGGCCATCCCCATGTTAGACGTCGTTTGCGACATGCCTAATTCAGAAAGAATTTGCTGACCCGCACCGAGAGACGGGGTATTGGTGACCGCACCGGAGTAAATACCAAGCGCGACATCAAGAGGAATATCCGCAAGCTTATAAATGAGAATTGTCACCACTGCACCAAGTGCAACGATTAAAATGCCTAACCCATTTAAGGTTAAGCCTGATTTTCGTAAGGAAGCAAAAAAGCCTGGCCCCACTTGAATACCAATCGTATAAACAAACAGAATTAAGCCGAACTCTTGCACGAAATGTAATGTATGGCTATCTAATTTAATACCATATTGGGTGGTAAAATGGGCAACTAAAATCCCACCAAATAGCACACCCCCAATACCCAGACCTACACCTTTAATTTTAAAATGCCCGATCCATAGGCCAATCACGGCAACGAGGGCAAGCAAACTAATGGTAATCGCAGTTTCACTCATACCGACCTCTAATTTATTAAAAATTTAACTATTTTGGATTATATCAACTAGATTTCTTACCCGCTTGTGACAAAGTCAAAAAATGTTATCTCCATCACATTTTTTCTTGCTTAAAAATAAACACCGCCTAAAATGACCGCACTTTTTTGATTTTATAGGTTGATTATGGATTACGCTCAAGAAGCTATTAATTCGCTTTTATGGATAGCAAAAACATTAGCGATGACGGCTGTGGTGTTTAGCTTTGGTATTTTCTTATTAGTCCGTTTTACCCATTGGGGGAAACAATTTTGGCAATTCGCGGGTGGGTATCTTTCACCGCGTCGAAGTATTAAACCTTTGCTATTTTTCTTATTAATTGTGGCGATGACATTAGTCAGTGTGCGTATTAGCCTGGTACATTCTGAGTGGTATAACAATATGTACACATCCTTGCAGGAATTTAATGAACCTGTGTTTTGGGATCAAATGGTACTGTTTTGTGTGATTGCGACAAGCTCAGTGATTGCTGCGTTGCTGAGCTATTATTTAGAGCAACGTTTTTCTATTGATTGGATCGAATGGTTGAATGGTCAGCTAGTGGATAAATGGATGAATAATCGCGCGTACTATAAAACGCAGTATGTTTCCGCTAACTTAGATAACCCCGATCAACGTATTCAACAAGATGTACAATCCTATGTGCGAACTACGCTCTCTTTAAGTACTGGGGTAATTGATGCAGTCACCTCCATGATTTCTTATACGATCTTATTGTGGGGATTAGCGGGACCGATGATGGTATTTGGTACTGAAATTCCACGCATGATGGTGTTCTTAGTCTTCGCTTATGTGATTATCACTACCGCGATTGCATTCCGCTTAGGGCGTCCGTTAATTATGTTGAATTTCGTCAATGAACGCTTAAACGCTAACTATCGTTATTCTTTAATTCGTATCAAGGAATATGCGGAAAGTGTAGCATTTTATGCCGGTGAGAAAGTTGAGAGTAGCCAACTTTATAAACAATTCGGTGCGGTGATCAATAACATGTGGGATATTGTTTATCGAACTTTAAAATTCTCTGGTTTTAACCTAGTTGTAAGCCAGGTTTCTGTAGTGTTTCCTTTGCTTATTCAAGTGGGACGTTATTTCGAAAAGCAAATTAAACTCGGCGATCTTATGCAAACGCTACAAGTATTTGGTAAGTTGCATTCGAATCTTTCGTTCTTCCGTAATTCTTACGATGGTTTTGCCGGATACAAAGCCACATTAGATCGTTTAACAGGCTTTAGTTATGCGATTGATATGGCGAATCGTCAATCTACTTCGAATTTACACGAACATGAAACTGACGTGATCTTTAAGGATTTAAGTATCAGTAATCCATTTGGAAAAACCTTAATTGAGAATTTAAATTTGACGCTGCCTCAAGGTTCAACCCTATTAATTCAAGGTCATTCAGGCGTGGGTAAAACCACGTTATTGAGAACTGTGGCAGGGCTTTGGGCGTATTCTGAAGGGGATGTGTATTGTCCAACTCATCAGCTTTTCTTATCGCAAAAACCTTATTTACCGCAAGGTAGTTTGTTAACGGCACTGGCTTATCCGAATGAAGAAA
>CAKAQT010000204.1:0-2802 GCA_916720325.1 Parahaemophilus parainfluenzae | reverse complement strand
AAAATGCGGACTCAGCTTTAAAACTGGGGCAAGCGCGTGGTACGGCAATTGTGGCGGCAGTGAACCATGATTTACCTGTATTTGAATATGCTGCTCGTTTGGTTAAACAGACTGTCGTTGGGATTGGTTCTGCAGATAAAGTGCAAGTACAAGATATGGTGACACGAATTTTGAAGCTCTCAGATAAACCACAAGCAGATGCGGCAGATGCTTTAGCTATTGCCATCACTCATGCTCATACCATTCAACATTCCTTGCATATTGCAGGCTCGGTCAAAACGACAGAAACACACGAAAAAATGACCGCACTTTTAAAAACAAGGTACAGCCGAGGTCGATTCAGATTAAAAATTTAACTGGATTAATATCCAGTTTTATTTTATTCTATGCAAAATTTTTTACATGGAAATCTTATGATCGGTCGTTTAAAAGGCATCTTATTAGAAAAACAACCTCCTGAAATTTTGCTTGATGTACAAGGCGTCGGTTACGAATTATTGTTACCAATGACCAGTTTTTATGACTTACCTGAAATCGGGCAAGAAACTACTTTATTTACCCATCTTGTTGTGCGTGAAGATGCTCATCTTCTTTTTGGATTTGCCCAAAAAACTGACCGCACTTTATTCCGTGAATTAATTAAAACCAATGGTGTTGGCCCTAAATTGGCACTTGCGATTTTATCTGCAATGTCAGTAGAGCAGTTTGCTTATGCTATTGAACGAGAAGAACTGTCAAAATTAGTTAAAATTCCTGGTGTGGGCAAGAAAACGGCTGAACGCTTATTAGTAGAGTTAAAAGGGAAGTTTAAAGATGTTCGCCAAAGTGATTTCTTTGTGGAGAGCAAGCATATTCCTTCAACGTCAGAATTACGCCAAGCTGAAAGCTCAGCAGATGAAGCGGTTGCTGCATTGGTTGCATTAGGCTATAAACCAACTGATGCTGAAAAAATGGTGAAAAAAGTGGCTAAAGCAGACTTAACCAGTGAGCAATTAATTCGCGAAGCCTTAAAAGCCGCATTATAAAGATTAAACAGATATGATCGAAGCAGATAGAATTATTAGCAGTCAGGCAAAAATGGATGAAGATGTCATCGATCGTGCTATTCGCCCAAAACTTTTAGCCGACTATGTGGGACAACCACAAGTGCGAGAGCAGATGGATATTTTCATCAAGGCCGCAAAGTTACGTCAAGATGCCTTAGATCATCTTTTGATCTTTGGCCCTCCAGGTTTAGGAAAAACAACGCTTGCTAATATTGTGGCAAATGAAATGGGTGTGAATATCCGCACCACATCAGGGCCTGTACTTGAAAAAGCCGGCGATTTAGCGGCAATGCTGACAAATCTTGAACCCCATGATGTATTGTTTATTGATGAAATTCATCGCCTTTCTCCTGCGATTGAAGAAGTGCTTTATCCAGCAATGGAAGATTATCAGCTGGATATTATGATCGGTGAAGGCCCTGCTGCACGCTCAATTAAATTAGACTTGCCACCTTTCACATTAATTGGTGCAACAACTCGAGCGGGTTCTTTAACTTCGCCACTACGTGATCGTTTTGGTATTGTTCAGCGTTTAGAATTTTATTCCGTTGAGGATTTAACTTCTATTGTGACAAGAAGTGCCTCTTGCTTAAATCTGGAATTAGAAGATAAAGCCGCTTTTGAAGTCGCTCGTCGTTCACGTGGCACCCCTCGTATTGCAAACCGTTTATTGCGTCGCGTTCGAGATTTTGCTGATGTGCGTAATGATGGCATTATTTCGGCAGACATTGCGAAACAAGCACTTTCAATGTTAGATGTAGATGATGCGGGCTTTGATTACTTAGATAGAAAATTACTTACCGCAGTGATTGAACGTTTTGATGGTGGACCAGTTGGATTAGATAACTTGGCAGCAGCAATAGGTGAAGAACGAGACACTATCGAGGATGTTTTAGAACCTTACTTGATTCAACAAGGATTTTTACAGCGAACCCCTCGAGGCCGAATTGCGACTTCGTTAACTTATCGACACTTCGGACTTCAGAAGCCGTCAGAATAAGAGATAGAAAAAAGGACATATTGATATCAATATGTCCTTTCTTTTTAAAACTTGATTAGTTAGTTTCTTCAGTATAGCTCTTCATGCTATTTAATCTTGCTAAACCCACATCACAGCTTTTTTGTTGAGTCGCTAATTCCATCTCAAGAATTTGCTGTTTGCTTTGATTGAGTTTACTTTTGATCTTGCCTACTTGAGTATGAGTACCAGGCTGTTTCTCTGCTTGGGCAATCAAATTTTCTGTTTCTTTAAATAACTGTGTGCATTGTTGTGGAAGAGCAGCTTTGTTTTCTGTAAGAGGTGCTGCAGTGGCTGATAGTGCCATCGAACCGAAAAGTGCGGTCAAAATTACACAAATTTTCTTCATTGTAAATCCCTACAAATCTTTCCAAATATCATTAGGCTAAAAAATAGCAAAATCTTGTCGCCCTGTCTAGTGGTTATTTTGTCTATTTCTTTTCGATAAAGTTTCCTTGTGATAGAGATAAATTTTTTCATTCGAGATAAATACGCAAGATTTGATGTAGATCAATTTTGCTATATTTACGCCAAACAGGGTATTTTGTAACTTATATCAAAAAATGTGATCAATATAACGGTTTTTTCTATTTTTTATCCTCATAAATAGTAGTAGAATAGGGCAAAATTTTGAATGTTTATATTGTAATCGGTTACTGCATTCTGTTTTGATAATAGAAAAGGCAATTATTACGTAAATAATTCAATGTTTCTTAACGATTTTTGTTGAGTAGTTTG
>CAKAQT010000203.1:0-2818 GCA_916720325.1 Parahaemophilus parainfluenzae | reverse complement strand
GGTGCATTTAAAAAGAATGATTTACCGATTTTTGCTCGTTATGCGGATGAAGATGTCCTTGTTTTACTGCTTCTTTTACGCATTTCGGTGATTTTAAATAAATCTCGCCAAGCGACAGACAGCACCGACAAAATCAATCTTAGAATTGACCGCTCTTTGCAGACTTGGGAACTGACTTTTGAGAAACATTATTTGGATAACAATCCGTTAGTGTGGAATGAATTGCGCTTAGAAAGCAATTTACTCAAAGATTTAGAACTCAGTTTGATTTTTAACTGATAAAATAGGGGCTTTCGTGCCCTTATTTTTTATCTTGCTCCAACAGCAAGCTATAAATATTGGCGAGATAATAGCTCTGCTCGGCTTCGGGAATATCTTGCGGAATAAAAGAAAGCAAATCGTGGTGAATTTCCAAAACATCAGGGAAAATGACCGCACTTTGCATTTCATCATAAAAAGGTTGATGAAGCGGGGAAACGCAACCGCCTCGTTTTAAGCGGGCAAGGCTGTTGGCAATATGCAATAAGAGTGTGATGACGGTCGGAATAGACACATCTATGCGCCAATGATGCTCTAGGCGACTTTGCAAAGTCAGAATAATATCAATAACGTCCTGATCAATCTGACCGCGAATTTTCCAACGGGTTAATTGTTTGAGTAACGACATAACATTCCTTTTTAAGATAGGATAACTTTACCGCTATTTCATAAAATTACCAGTGCACAGATCACAAAATTGAAACAAAGTGAAAAAATTTACGAACTAGGAAAGCAATAAATGATAGATAACAGACTTTTTGAAAAATATGATGGCCTGATTTTTGATATGGATGGCACCTTAATCGACACCATGCCAGTACACGCCCGTGCGTGGAACATGGTGGGGGAACAATTTGGTTATCGTTTTAACAGCCAAATTATGTATGATTTAGGTGGCGCAACTGTGAGCACTATCGCCTCTGCCATTATGCAAGATGCCGGTATGCCACAAGAACGTTTAAATGAAGTGATACAAGCAAAACGCAAACTTTCCTATGAATTGATTCCAACAGAATCAAAATTACTCCCAACCTTTGACGTGGTGCGTCATTACTATCAACAAAAGCCAATTGCGCTTGGCTCAGGTTCAAACCGCCAAATTATTGATATGTTGATGCAAAAATTAGATATCAAACATTACTTTAACGCCATTGTCAGCGCTGATGATGTGAAAGAACATAAACCGCATCCAGAAACCTTTTTACGCTGTGCAGAACTGGCAAAAGCCGAACCATCTCGTTGTATCGTGTTTGAAGATGCCGATCTCGGCGTAAAAGCGGGATTAAGTGCGGGGATGGATGTGTTTGATGTCAGAACGCGAGAGATTATTAGAGCCTAATGTGGGACATTTTATCTTTCAGCTTTTTGGCTGATTTTTGGCAAACCCATGGCTTGTGGCTGATGTTTTTCAGCGCGTTCTTAAGTGCCACCATCTTGCCGGGTAATTCAGAAATTGTGTTTATCTCCCTTGCTGCGCCAAAAGTATTAGTCGGGTCATTATTAAGTGCGGATATTTTTTGGCTTGTTTTTCTGGCAACCGCAGGCAATACGCTAGGCAGTCTCACCACTTATTGGATTGGGCGATGGTTTCCGAAAATTGACAGCAAAAATGACCGCACTTTATGGGCGATAAACAAAATACAACGCTATGGTGCCATCACTTTATTATTGAGCTGGTTGCCTATTATCGGGGATGTGTTTTGTGCGGTAGCCGGTTGGCTTCGATTGAATTGGCTAAGTTGTTTGATTTTTATGACGATTGGAAAAGGACTGCGTTATATTGCCTTGCTCTTTTTCAGTTTACCTTTCGTGTCATAGCCGGTGAATAGCCTTTGTGCATAACCTGGTTGTGGGCTAGAATAAAGACGAATTGATATTCAACAGATAAAAAAACGCCCCTTATCGAGTAAGGGGCAAATAACCTAAGGAACCAATTTTATTAAAACAACTGCAAGTTGCTTGTTCTATAAGACCGACGCTAAAAAGAAAAGTTCAAAGAAATTGTAAAAAAATGTAAAAAAATTTACAAAAACTGGCAATTAATTTACAAATCACTGATTTTCAAGGAAATAAATATGCCATTACTCGACAGTTTTAAAGTGGATCACACCCGTATGAACGCACCTGCCGTGCGCGTTGCCAAAACGATGCGTACCCCAAAGGGCGATGACATCACTGTTTTTGATCTTCGTTTTTGCATTCCAAACAAAGAAATTCTCCCACCAAAAGGGATTCACACCCTTGAGCATTTATTTGCGGGCTTCATGCGTGACCATTTAAATAATGACAATGTAGAAATCATCGATATTTCCCCAATGGGTTGCCGCACAGGTTTTTACATGTCATTAATTGGCACGCCAAACGAGCAACAAGTGGCTGATGCATGGTTAGCTTCCATGAAAGATATTTTAACCGTGCAAGATCAAAACCAAATTCCTGAATTGAATGAATACCAATGTGGAACTTACACCGAGCATTCTTTAGAAGAAGCACATGATATTGCTAAAAATGTGATTGCTCGCGGTGTGGGGATTAATAAAAATGACGATTTAGCACTTGATGAATCTTTCTTAAAATAAGGACACAACATGACAACCTTAGGTACAGCATTAACCCCGAATGCTATCAAAGTGATGATGCTTGGCTCTGGTGAACTGGGCAAAGAGGTGGTGATTGAATTACAACGTTTAGGCGTGGAAGTGATTGCCGTCGATCGTTATGAAAACGCCCCAGCACAACAAGTGGCACATCGTGCTTATACGATTTCCATGCTAGATGG
>CAKAQT010000202.1:0-2831 GCA_916720325.1 Parahaemophilus parainfluenzae | reverse complement strand
TTGCTTTTCGACCAAATCGAACAAAATCGGCAGTTAATGAGCCTGCACTAATAAAGGACCCCACAACTAATGTAATCGCCATTGAGAGAGAAATACTTTCTTTTGGCACAATATGTTGCAATACTTCTAAACCACCGGCATTTGTAACGGCAAGGTAAACTGAGTAAGAACCTAATACGGCAATGGCTGGCACGGCAATAGTGGAAAGAATCGTTAGCGCTGAAATACCAAAGAAGACTGTAATCGTCATCAGTAAACCTGAGCCAAGAATTAAATAATTGACATCAATACCGGTGACTTTATTAACTGGAATCGCAAACATCGCTACGCCAACACCAAACCAACCGACTTGAGTACCACCAAGTAATAAGGAGGGTAACCATGAACCTCGAATACCAAATGAATAGCGCGCTAAAATATGCGTGGTTAATCCTGTTTTAGCCCCGATATACCCGAGAAAAGAGGTATAAATACCTAACATGAGGTTGCCTAAAATAACGGCAAGCCAGAAATCATTATAAGTTAACGATGTCCCTAATGTTCCCCCCGTCCACATACTCGCTGAAAAGAATGTCAAACCTAACATGACAAATGTTAATGCTATCGCACCTTTTCGCTCATTATGGGGAACGGGTTTTAAACTAAAATTTTCCGAACTCATGAAATAGTCTCCTTCCGAATAAAAAAATCGAGGCATTCTAATACTAAGAAAGTCAAAAAGCAAACGTTTGCGTAAACCGTATATTCAAGAAATAGATAAAAAAACACCCGCACTTTCGCGGGTATTTTATCGTTAGCTAAGAAAACTAGACACATAAGAAATTATGGTTTTTCCACTTAATATCGCCATGATAAT
Source organism: Parahaemophilus parainfluenzae (assembly GCA_916720325.1). Taxonomy (GTDB): domain Bacteria; phylum Pseudomonadota; class Gammaproteobacteria; order Enterobacterales; family Pasteurellaceae; genus Haemophilus_D; species Haemophilus_D parainfluenzae_W. The sequence goes on along the minus strand of CAKAQT010000202.1, from coordinate 1,975 downwards.
CACAACAAACCAGCCAGCAAAAGCTAAGCAAATTGGATGTTTATAGCTTCCAACAATGTCACTTCGGTAAGCTGCTAGCAGAATTAATGCGAGTGCAATTGGGAGAATTAAACCATTCAATGTTCCTACAAAGACTAATACCGCTGCAGGTTTTCCAACTGTCACCAAAACAACCGTAGAAATCACGATAAAGGCGATAATCCAACGATTACGGTTACGTTCAATGGTTGGACAAAGACTGGTTAGGAAAGAAACTGAAGTATAAGCCGCACCAATCACTGATGTAATCGAAGCCGCCCAAATCACGACGCCAAATAACACTTGACCGAAATTGCCTGCCACATATTCAAAAGGTGTTTCAGCAGGGTTTTTAGGATTAAGAGGAACGCCTTTTACCACGATGCCGAGTACCGCGAGGAATAATACAATTCGCATAGTTGAGGCGATCAAAATAGCTGAGACAGAACTTCGGCTCACTTCAGCCATGGCTTTTTCACCTTGAATACCAGCATCTAATAAACGATGAGCCCCTGCAAAGGTAATATAGCCCCCTACGGTTCCCCCAACTAATGTCACAATAGCAATCGGATCAATTTGTTCAGGAATAAACGTGCGATATGCCGCTTCAACAACTGGTGGTTCCGTTTTAAACATGACATAAAATGTGAGTGCAATCATGATAAAACCCATTAATTGGGCAAATCGATCCATTAATAATCCCGCTTCTTTACGCAAGAAAATTAAAATGGCAATAATACCACTAATGATCGCCCCTGTTTCTGGTGCAATACCGAACATCGAGTTTAAACCAAGACCTGCGCCCCCCACATTACCAATGTTAAACGCGAGTCCACCCATCACAATAAGTGCAGCAAGGAAATATCCTGCGCCTGGGAAAACTGCATTAGAAATATCTTGTGCTCGCTTTCCTGATACCACCACTATTCGCCAAATATTAAGCTGAGCACCAATATCTAACAAAATCGATAGCAAAATCACAAAGCCAAAACTGGCTAATAAGGTGTTTGTAAAAGTTGCCGTTTGAGTTAAAAAGCCCGGACCTATTGCTGAAGTCGCCATTAAAAATGCCGCCCCCAGCACCGCATTTCGACGGTGACTGATTGATGCCATAAAGCACCTCCCTTGTTAAGTTGATGTTGTGTGTTATGTTTATTCGGCTTATGCCGTTATTGTTATATGATTTTTTTCTAATTCTTCCACAATGCGTGCCGCAAACTGTAGAGAATGTTGATTATCGCCATGTAAACAGATACTTTCTGCTTTTACTGGCACAAGGCTTCCATCAATGGCTTTGACTTGACCTTCTGTTACCATTTGTAACACTTGTTGAATGGCTTCCTCATCAGACTCCACCATTGCATTCGGTTGCGAACGAGGCACTAAACTCCCATCTGGCATATAATGACGATCTGCAAATACTTCTGAAATAGTTTGCAAACCTTCTTCTTCCGCTATACGTAACATTAAGCTACCTGCTAATCCCATTAATTTTAAATTTGGATCAAATTGATAAACGGTTTGAGCTATTAGGCGAGAAAGCTTTTCATCTTTTGCCGCTTGGTTATATAAAGCACCGTGCGGCTTAACATAACTAATTTCCGTCCCTTCCCCATCACAAATCGCTTTTAATGCGCCAAGCTGATAACGCAAATGCGCAATTAATTCCTGCTCAGGTAAATCCATCTGAGTACGCCCAAAGTTTTCTCGATCTGGAAAGCCAGGATGAGCACCAATACGTACCTGATTTTCTTTCGCAAATCTGACCGCACTTTGCATTTCTTTTGCTCCACCGGCATGTAAACCGCAAGCAATATTGGCAGAAGAAAGTAATTTCAATAATGCCTCATCAAAAGGAAAACCTTCGGCAATATCGGCATTTAAATCAATTTTTTTCATCGACAATTCTCCTAATTTGATCGAGGTATATCTCATTTTTACGACGTAATTTTGCGGC
>CAKAQT010000201.1:0-2832 GCA_916720325.1 Parahaemophilus parainfluenzae | reverse complement strand
GACTACTCTGCTGCACTTTTAGCAGAAGTATTAAACGCAAAAGATGTCTTAATTTGGACGGATGTGGCGGGTATTTATACGACCGATCCACGTATCGTACCAAATGCACAACGTATTGATACCATGAGCTTTGCTGAAGCAGCTGAAATGGCAACCTTTGGGGCGAAAGTATTACACCCTGCGACATTGCTGCCTGCTGTGCGCAGTAATATCCCGGTTTATGTGGGTTCAAGTAAAGCACCAGAAGCAGGCGGTACTTGGGTAACTCGTGATCCGCAACCTCGTCCAACATTCCGTGCAATTGCATTACGTCGCGATCAAACCCTATTAACGCTTTCAAGTCTCAGTATGTTACATGCACAAGGCTTCCTGGCGAATGTATTCACTATCTTAGCGAAATATAAAATTTCTGTGGATACGATCACAACCTCTGAAGTAAGCATTGCATTAACCTTAGATAAAACTGGCTCTGCTTCATCTGGTGTAGAATTACTTTCTCCTGAATTATTAGAAGAATTAAGCCAATACTGCACCGTGAAAGTGGATACAGGCTTATCGCTTGTCGCATTAATTGGAAATGATTTACACCTCGCTTCAGGTGTGGCAAAACGTATTTTTGACACGCTTGAAGGCTATAACATTCGCATGATTAGCTATGGCGCAAGCACCAATAACATTTGTATGCTCGCGATGAGCGACAAAGCAGATGACGTGGTTCGTTCATTACACAAATCATTGTTTGAATAAAAAATTTACTGAAAGTGCGGTTAAAAATAACCGCACTTTTTTACGTTTAAAATTTGAGATTATGACCAAAAAAGAGTAAAGTAATCGTTTGTCTGATTTATAAACTTACGCAAACTTAAGGCGGAAATTATGGGAAAAAGTGTTGTTGTTCTTGGCGCTCAGTGGGGCGATGAAGGGAAAGGCAAGATCGTTGATTTATTAACAGATCGCGTTAAATATGTGGTGCGTTACCAAGGTGGTCACAACGCAGGTCACACTTTAATTATTAATGGTGAAAAAACCGTATTACGCTTAATTCCATCAGGTATTTTACGTGATAACGTGACTTGTTTAATCGGTAACGGCGTAGTGCTTTCTCCTGCTGCATTAATGCAAGAAATGGGCGAATTAGAAAGCCGTGGCGTAAAAGTACGTGAACGTTTATTAATTTCAGAAGCTTGTCCATTAATCCTACCTTATCACGTTGCAATGGATCACGCTCGTGAAGCCGCGTTAGGTAAAAAAGCTATTGGTACAACCGGTCGTGGTATCGGCCCAGCTTATGAAGATAAAGTGGCTCGTCGTGGTTTACGCGTGGGCGATTTATTCAATCGTGAAGCCTTTGCTGAAAAATTAAAAAATATCCTTGAATACTATAATTTCCAATTGGTGAACTACTACAAAGTAGAACCTGTTGATTATCAAAAAACATTAGACGATGTGTTCGCGGTAGCTGATATTATTACTGGCATGGTAGCAGATATCACAACTATTTTAGATACTGCTCGTAAAAATGGCGACAACATCCTATTCGAAGGTGCACAAGGCACCATGCTTGATATCGACCACGGCACCTATCCGTATGTAACCAGTTCGAACACCACTGCTGGCGGCGTAGCAACAGGTTCTGGTTTCGGTCCTCGTAACCTTGATTATGTGTTAGGTATCATCAAAGCATACTGTACACGTGTTGGTGGCGGTCCATTCACCACTGAATTATTCGATGAAACTGGCGCAGAAATTGCTCGTAAAGGTAATGAATTTGGTGCGGTAACCGGTCGTCCACGTCGTTGTGGTTGGTTTGATGCTGTAGCGATTCGCCGTGCAATTCAACTTAACTCGATTTCTGGTTTCTGTATGACCAAATTAGACGTATTAGATGGCTTTGATGAAGTAAAAATCTGTACGGCTTACAAAATGCCAAATGGCGAAATCGTTGAATATGCACCATTAGCAGCGAAAGATTGGGAAGGCGTAGAGCCAATTTACGAAACCTTACCTGGTTGGAAAGAAAACACCTTCGGTGTGACTGATGTAAATAAATTACCGCAAACTTGCCGTGATTACATCAAACGTATCGAGGAAGTAACTGGCGTGCCAGTCGCTATCCTTTCAACAGGTCCAGATCGTGTTCAAACAATGATTTTACGCGATCCATTTGTGGCCTAAAACAGCATAAAAATAAACCGCACTTTGGCATAACCAAGTGCGGTTATTTTTTAAGGAGTTTTTGATGACTGAACAAGATATTGCTGACTACCTAAAAAATCACCCTGATTTTTTTACCCATCGACCAGAACTGCTTCAACAGCTTAGTATTCCGCATAGCCATGAAGAAGGGACGATTTCGTTAGTCGATGCACAACTTGCGCAGCAACGAGAACAGATCAAAACACTTACTCAACTCCTCGAAAAATTTCATCACCTTGCTCATCAAGAAGCTGATATCTTCTTTGCCCTCTTACCTTTGCAAAAAAAACTGTTTCAAGCAGAGGACTTTATTTCTATCAATGAAAAACTTGATGACTGGGCAAAAGGCTATGAGCTAGAAGGTGCCAAAATCTTACTTTTCACTGACAGCTGGCAAAAAAATAACACCATTCCTGAACAACATTGGCTAGACCGAAAAGCTTTTGAACTTATTCGACTAGAGCGTATGGGTTTACGCCAATTCTATTTAGGCGATCTCTCCAATAAAGAAAAAGCCCTCATGTTCCTTCCCGAAGAACTTCCTATCGGATCTGTGGCAATCTGCCGCTTAGGTGGAACACCTCAAAAACCAACCGCACTTTTACTCTTCAAATCTCGAGACACTGACCGTTTCCA
>CAKAQT010000200.1:0-2899 GCA_916720325.1 Parahaemophilus parainfluenzae | reverse complement strand
GCTTGTGTGTAATTCATGCCTATCGCATAAGAGGCTTCCCATTGACCTTTAGGAATCGCAAGAATGGAGGCCCTCACCGTTTCTGCTGCATAAGCACCAATGTTAATGGAGAACGCAATAATTGCGGTTGGGAAAGGTTCAAGTTTGATGCCAACTTCAGGTAAACCGTAGAAGATAATGAAGATCTGCACCAACATTGGCGTGCCGCGAATAATTGAAATATAGGTGCGACAAATGCCCTGCAGAATTTTGGTCATTAAATTGGGATGTGGCAATGTGCAAATCACAGCCACGATAACCGCAATGAATAAACCGCAAAAGAAGGAAATGACCGCAAGGGGGATCGTATATAAAATTGCCCCTTCCATCATAGGCCAAAACGAGCTGATTACATAATCAGCTCGTTCTGCGGTCATAAATGGAAGGCTGGCTAACCAATTATTGAGTAATGTCATCGCCAAACCATTTGATTGAAAGTTGTTTTAACGTTCCGTCTTTGCGTAGTTCTTCAAGTGCTTGGTTCACTTTTGCAATAAGCGGTTCTTCACCTTTCAAGAAAGCAAAACCGGTTGGGATTTTTTTATCACTTTCTACAGCAATTTTTAAGCCTGAGTTAGGTTGTTTTTTGAAGTAATCTAATACTGCAAGCTTATCGTTTACTGTTGCATCAACACGACCTTGTTTTACCGCCTCAAGGTTTTGCGCCAAGCTATCTACAGTCACGATAATCGCACCATTATCACGTGCATCTTTGCTCCAGTTACTGGTTGCAGATTGTGCAGATTTTTTACCTTTTAAATCAGGGAATGATTTAATGCTATCGTTATCGGCTTTCGTCACGATTACGCCAGCAGAGTAGTTATAAGGTGCACTGTAATCATATTTTTTTAAACGTTCTGGGCTTGGATTGGTTTGGTTCGCAATAACATCAAAGCGTTTTGCATTTAAACCTGCATACATGCCGTCCCAAGCGGTTTCTTTAAATTCAACTTTCCAACCTAATTTTTGTGCAACTTTTTCGATAATTTCCACATCGAAGCCTGTTAACTTGCCATCTTTATCGTGGAAAGTAAATGGTGCGTAAGTACCCTCAGTACCAACTAATAAGGTTTTAGTTTGTTCAACGCGATCAGCAATTTCACCGGCGTTAGCAAAAGTAGAAAGGGCTAATCCTGCCGCTAAAAGTGCGGTGCTAAAAAATGATTTTTTCATAAGTATTCCTTTTTTAGATAAATAACGAAAGTGAAATGAATTATAAGAAGCGAAAAAGAAAAGAAAAGTATTATTTATTTATGAATTATTTCCTTTAGTTATATCAAATAAAATTTGTTTAATTAATAAACAAAAAAAGGTCTGTAAAAACAGACCTTAGATAAAATGAATTCAATCAATAGATTAAGCTTCAATACCTTCGAATAACGCTGTACTTAAATAACGTTCTGATGCAGAAGGTAAGATCGCGACGATTAATTTATCTTGGAATTCTGGTAGTTTTGCTAAGCGGTCAGCTGCTGCCACAGCCGCACCTGAAGAAATACCCGCAAGAATACCTTCTTCAGCCATTAAGCGACGAGCGGTCGCAATTGCCGTATCGCTATCTACAGTTTCCACGCGATCAATTAATGATAAATCTAAGTTTTTCGGAATGAAGCCCGCACCGATACCTTGAATTTTGTGTGGACCTGGTTTCACTTCTTGACCAGCAAGGGTTTGGCTAATAACAGGTGATTCTGTTGGTTCAACCGCTACAGAGGTAATTTTTTTACCGTGATCTAATTTGATCGCACGAGAAATACCGGTAATTGTACCACCGGTACCCACACCAGCAACCACAACATCAACTTTACCTTCCGTATCTTTCCAGATTTCTTCACCGGTAGTTTGACGGTGAATGTCCGGGTTAGCCGGGTTTTCAAATTGTTTTAGCATCACATAATGATTTGGGTTAGATGCCACAATTTCTTCTGCTTTAGCGATCGCACCTTTCATCCCCTTTGAGCCTTCAGTGAGCACAAGATTTACCCCTAAACCACGTAATAAACGTTTACGTTCAAGACTCATGGTTTCAGGCATGGTTAAGGTGATTTTGTAACCACGTGCAGCAGCTACATAAGCTAAAGCAATACCGGTGTTACCGCTGGTTGCATCTACAATTTCTTTACCCGCTGTTAAAATGCCGTCTTTTTCTGCTTGCCAAATCATATTGGCACCAATACGGCATTTCACGCTGAAGCTTGGGTTACGACCTTCAATTTTTACGACAACGTTACCATTGTGTCCGAAGTGTTTTAAACGAACTAATGGAGTATTACCGATTGAGTATGAGTTATCTGCATAAATTGTCATTTTACTGTCCTTTTATATTTTGGAATGAGTTGATGCAGTAGTTATAACACCGGTTTTTATATAAAAAAAATAGTTAATAGCTATATTTTATAACTAAATGCTATTTATTCACGATGCTGTTTCCCGAAGGCTTAATTTCCGTACTCGTAGAACGTGTCACAATTTGTGTTGAACCTGAACTGCGGTCAAAATTCATATCAAATTTTAATTGTGAGCGATAATTTTCCACCCACATCACCGTTGCACCACAGACCGCCACAGGAATAATCACTAAGTTCACGATTGGCAATGCGGTACAAAGGGTAATTAATGCCCCGAATGTCAGGCTTTGAGAACGTCTTTCGCCTAACGCATTTTTCATAATGCCAAAAGAAATTTTATGGTTATCAAACGGGTAGTCACAGTACTGAATCGCCATCATCCAACAGGTAAATAAGAATGTCAGCACAGGAATAATGGTTTGTCCAATAACAGGGATAAAACTTAATAAGAACAAGCCCACAAATTTCGGTAAGCTGTACCATAGTTTTTGCCATTCACGATTTAGCATACG
>CAKAQT010000199.1:0-2914 GCA_916720325.1 Parahaemophilus parainfluenzae | reverse complement strand
TTTTAGCCGGTTTCGCAGGTGGTACAGCCGATGCGTTCACCTTATTTGAATTATTCGAACGTAAATTAGAAATGCATCAAGGGCATTTGTTAAAAGCCGCGGTGGAATTAGCGAAAGATTGGCGAACCGATCGTGCGTTACGCAAGTTAGAAGCGATGCTGATTGTAGCAGATGAAAAAGAAAGTTTAATCATTACCGGTATTGGTGATGTGGTTCAACCGGAAGCCGATCAGATTTTAGCCATTGGTTCCGGCGGTAACTATGCATTATCGGCAGCCCGTGCGTTGGTGGAGAATACCGATTTATCAGCTCGTGAAATTGTGGAAAAATCTTTAAAAATTGCCGGTGATATTTGCGTGTTTACCAATACGAATTTCACTATCGAAGAATTACCGAATAAATAAGGAAAAATTATGTCTGAAATGACCCCTCGTGAAATTGTTTCCGAATTAGATCAACATATTATCGGCCAAAAAGAGGCGAAAAGAGCGGTTGCGATCGCATTGCGTAACCGTTGGAGAAGAATGCAGTTGCAAGAGCCACTTCGCCATGAAGTGACCCCTAAAAATATTTTAATGATTGGACCAACAGGTGTGGGTAAAACCGAGATTGCGCGTCGTCTTGCAAAATTAGCCAATGCACCTTTCATTAAAGTGGAAGCAACCAAGTTCACCGAAGTGGGCTATGTGGGGAAAGAAGTAGATTCCATTATCCGTGATTTAACGGACAGTGCGATGAAATTGGTTCGCCAACAAGAAATTGCGAAAAATCGTGCGAAAGCAGAAGATGCGGCGGAAGATCGTATTTTAGATGCCTTATTGCCACCACCGAAAAATCAATGGGGTGAAGTGGAAAACCACGATACCAATAGCAGCACTCGCCAAGCTTTCCGTAAAAAATTACGTGAAGGGCAATTAGACGATAAAGAAATCGAAATTGATGTGTCTGCAGGCGTTTCAATGGGCGTGGAAATCATGGCGCCTCCAGGCATGGAAGAAATGACCAATCAGTTGCAATCTATGTTCCAAAGCCTGGGTTCGGATAAAACCAAAAAACGCAAAATGAAAATTAAGGATGCATTAAAAACCTTAATTGACGATGAAGCGGCCAAATTGATTAATCCGGAAGAATTGAAACAAAAAGCCATTGATGCAGTTGAGCAAAACGGTATCGTGTTTATTGATGAGATCGACAAGATCTGTAAAAAAGGCGAATACAGTGGTGCGGATGTCTCACGTGAAGGTGTGCAACGTGACTTATTGCCATTAGTGGAAGGTTCAACGGTTAATACTAAACACGGTATGGTGAAAACCGATCATATTCTCTTTATTGCTTCAGGGGCATTCCAAGTGGCGCGTCCATCCGATTTAATCCCTGAATTGCAAGGTCGTTTACCGATTCGTGTTGAATTGTCTGCATTAACGGCAGAGGATTTTGAGCGTATTCTAACTGAGCCAAATGCGTCTTTAACGGAGCAATATAAAGCGCTTATGGCGACAGAAGGCGTGAGTATTGAGTTTACACAAGATGCAATCAAGAAAATTGCCGAAGCCGCCTTCCGTGTGAATGAGAAAACGGAGAATATCGGTGCAAGACGTTTACATACCGTTATGGAACGTTTAATGGATAAAATCTCATTTGATGCGAGCGATATGAACGGACAAACCGTGAATATTGATGCGGCCTATGTGATTGAGGCATTAGGCGAAGTGATTGAGAATGAAGATTTAAGTCGATTCATTCTGTAATGAAAGTTTAGATAAAGAAAAAGTGCGGTTATTTTTAACCGCACTTTTTTTATCTCTAGTTTTAATCTCTAGATTAAGATTAGTGACCGCCACAACCACAGCCGCCATTACCGTGTCCGTGATCATGATCGTGTTTATGACCACCGCCACAGCAACCGCCGTGTCCATGATCGTGATCATGGTGGTGATGGCCGTGACCGCCGCAACCACAACCATGACCATCTTCGTCATCATGATGGTGGTGGTGATCATGTGCTCCATGTACATGACCGTGAGCAATTTCTTCTAATGTTGCTTCACGAGTGCCAACAACTTCCACAGTGAAGTGTAATTCTTGACCCGCTAACATGTGGTTACCATCAACTACCACTTCATCGCCATCCACTTCAGTAATCACAACAGGAACAGGACCGATATCCGTGTCAGCTAAGAAACGCATACCCACAACGACTTCATCAACGCCTTGGAATACATCTTTTGGTACACGTTGAACCATGTTTTCATTGTATTCGCCGTAGCCTTCTTCAGGTTGAACACGCACTTCAAATTTGTCGCCAACTTCTTTACCTTCTAAGGCATTTTCAAGACCAATGATTAAGTTATTGTGGCCTTGTAAATATTCTAATGGTTGATTTGCTGGTGCTTCATCAACTAATACACCGTCTTGAGTACGTACTTGGTAAGCAATACTCACAACCGTATTTTTTGCTACTTTCATATTGTTTTCCTTATTAAAAAAATCGTCATTCATTGTATAGAAAATTATTCTTTAAGCAATGCAATTCGCGCATTCACACTGACTTTAATTTTCTCTTTACCACTTTGAGTGTAAGTTTCATCTTTTTCATCCGAGTAAGATAAACTTTTTGCCATCATTGTCCCTGCGGCATAAGGGCGAAAATCATTCGCGGAATCATTGGCAGAAGACACATCAAGGCTTTGTGTGTGATAACCTTTCATCTGCAAAGATTCTTGAATTAAGAGTGCTTTATCTTTAACTTTCGCTAAAGCCTCTTTGGTTAATTCATTTTCTAAACTACTTAATTTCTCACGTGAAACAGAGGCACTTACGCGATCAATGGCTAATACACCATCTAATTCATGTACAAGTGTTGATAACGCTTGAGAATCTTTACTTTCCAAAGTTAATTCTGCACGCGCAATCC
>CAKAQT010000198.1:0-2929 GCA_916720325.1 Parahaemophilus parainfluenzae | reverse complement strand
GAGCAATTTTGCTGAAAGGCTGTAACTGGAATAATTTCAATATTCATCTTTTTTCCTTATCGTTGATAACAAAAAACCGCACTAAAGTGCGGTCTAAAATTAAACTGTTTTTTATGCACCACGCCATGTTCTTACAGGGCCAGTATCCACGTGAATAAAGTTGCTATACGGATAATATCCTACACCACCGCTATCAAGATTTTCAGCTGCTTGGCGTAATCTTGCCAAAGGAACACCAGGGATTTTAAAATCAATCGCTTGGCCTTTAATGTGATAGCTGTTGCTTGCTACGTCACGGCTTTGTCTACGACGCATGGCATTTGTCGCAGCACTACGATAGCCACAAATCACATCAATTTGCGCAGTGCGTAAACCTAAATTACTTTGTAAATGATAAAACTTCATGAAGAGATTCGGATCCATTCGGCGTACTTGGTCTGTACGGCGATCTCTCATGAAGTAATCAAGTTTACCAAGTAATGAACGATTAAATCCAGTCGTTGCAGAGAACTCACCGCTTAATCGTTCATTGGTATTGACATTATAGAAGCTAAGAATGCGAGGTTTAGGGGTAGAGACCATCGCTAACACCGTACTCGGCATCATGCTTGCGCCTAAAACGATGCCGCCTAATGAAAGCCATTTACGACGATTTTTGTCAATGTTACCCATTTTTTTAGTCTCTTTTATTACCCATCTCTCACCCTAGACAATTTTTTCTTTAAAAAGTTCTAGCGTGAACATTGTTTAAAGATATTTTTTTACAACTGTCCAGTCAATACCATTAAAAGTCGCTGCATCGTCGTATTTATAAATATCCGGTAAAACTTGTGTTTGGCCGTTTTCAACCCATGCAGTCACATAATACAAGAATACAGGATCATTTGTACGAATGCTCGCAGACGTCGTTTTCTTACTTTCTAAAACGTTACGTTTTTTATCTTCTGACCAGCCAGCTTCTTGTAACAGAATAGAGGCAAGTTGATCGGATTTTTCTACACGCACACAACCTGAGCTTAATGCACGGTCTTTTTTGCTGAATAAGCTATGATTTGGCGTATCGTGAAGATAAATCGCATCAGAGCTTGGCATATTAAATTTATAGTTACCTAATGCACTGTCGCCAGCGGCTTGACGGATACGGTACGGGAATTTATCACCAATGCTACTCCAGTTAATTGAGTAAGGATCGATAGTGTTACCTTTGCTATCCAAAATAGAGTAGTTGTGTGCTGCCGCGTAGCCAGGGTCACGTTTTAATTTCGGTAAAATATCTTCATTGATTAAACGAGTTGGGGCATTCCAAGGTGGATTAACAACCACATTGCTCAAACGGCTGTACATCACTGGTGTACGACGTTCATTTTTCCCCACAATAACACGTGATTCTAAAATTGCTTTGCCATCACGATAATATTTCAATTGATAGCTTGGAATATTAACAAAGATTCCATTTTCAAAATCAGGAATAACGCGTAAACGTTGTGCATTAAGGGCAAGTTTTTTACCCATTGCAGAAATACCTGAAGCTGAAATCATCGATGGAAGTGCTTGTACGGTCTCACGGTATAAACGATTATGGTTAGATAATCCGTTTATAAAACCAGAAACAGCATTGTTTTTAACCGCACTTTGCCATTGGTCAATAATTTCTTGATTTGGTAATTCTGGTTTATAAGCATTCGTTGCGTATAACCAACGTTGTGCTTGTTGATTTACATTCTTGCTGTAATACAAGTAATCAAGGAAAGCATCACTTAACAATACATCATAGGTGAGCCCGCCCGTTTTTTCAGCGTTATGTAAATTAACTAATGATTGAGCAGAACGTTTAGAAATGCCTGATGCAACCATGGCTGCATATTCTCGTAGGAATTGTTTCTCTGCCGCTTTGTCTTTCCACATTAAGTCATATTTATTATCGGCATATAATTTTGCCAAAATTGGTTTGAACTGTAGATTTTGTTCACCAATTTCATGCGTTAATGACATCTCTAGCATTGCTTGCTTTTCTGCGGCAAGACGAGCTTGATCTTCTTTGATTTCTGCTTCAAGTTTTGCTCGCTCTTCAGGACTTAATTTAGACATATCAACGCCTTTATTTTCAGCTTGTTGAGGTTGTCCAACTGTTTTTGCCCACTCTGCTAACGCACAACCTGATGTCATCATTGATAATGATAAGACTAATGCGCTTAATTTCATTGTTCCTTTTAACATTGCTGTACCTTTAAAAATATTCATAAAAAATAACCGCACTTCAGTTTCTTCATTTGCTAAAGTGCGGTCAAAATAATCATTATTTTGTTGCTTTTGCCGCTTCTTGTTTTATTTCAGCATCCACTTTTTGTTGATTCGCGTTGAGTTTCACTAAGTCAGCTGCCATTTTTTCCGCTTCTTTTAAGAAGAAATCTGGCGCTTCATAGTCTTTTGGCAAATCATCAATGTCTTTTAATGCTTTTTTACCTTCACGTTTAAAACGATCATTGAGATCTTTTAAACGTCTCGCATCATCTTTATCATTTTCCGCTTTGCGCTCTTGGAAATTCAATGATAAGAATTTGCGCTCACGACGTTCATCACGGATTTTAAGATCTTCATTTAAAGCAATAAATTCAGGATCTTTTGCAATACGTTCAAGATGTTTTTCATTTAATGCTTCAACATCTTTACGTGCTTTATTGGTTTCAGAATAAGTCGCTGGTGGAATTTTATCCCAAGGTAAGGCGTTATCTTCTTTTTCTTCACCAATTTCTTTTGCATCAATAATTTCAGGGAAATTAATGTCTGCAGAGACACCTTTTAATTGGGTTGAACCACCATTAATTCGATAGAATTTTTGGATAGTATATTGCAACACACCAAGTGGTGTTTGGTCTAAATCATAAACAAAGTTTAATGAACGACTTTGTTGTACCGTACCTTTACCAAA
>CAKAQT010000197.1:0-2942 GCA_916720325.1 Parahaemophilus parainfluenzae | reverse complement strand
GCGTATTGTAGCGAAAAAGGGCTAATTTCTCAATCTATAAGGCTAAGACTAAAACACCTGAGAGAATTAATAGACTTCCTATAACTAATTTCATACTTAAAGGTTCGCCTAACAATACTACGCCTAAAATAATGGCAATTACGACACTGAGTTTATCAATGGGCGCAACCCAAGAGGCGGGCGCCATTTGCAACGCGCGATAATAACAAAGCCAAGACAGACCCGTAGCAACACCAGAAAAAATTAAAAAGGTAAACGGTTTTGCGGCAATATGTTGTGGTAGTTGCCATTCGTTACGTGCGCTAATGATACCCGCTGTAACGAGTAACACCACAATTGTGCGGATAAAGGTCGCGAGATTGCTGTTAATGCCTTCAACCCCTAATTTGCCTAAAATAGCGGTAAGCCCAGCGAAAAAGGCTGAACCAATGGCAAAAAATACCCAATTCATGATGAACTCCTGATTTTATCGTTAATATTGACCGCACTTTTCCGCTATAATAACGGAAAACTCATCAAGACAGAATAAGACATGAACCAAATTAATATTGAAATCGCTTATGCTTTGCCAGATCACTATTATTTAAAATCCTTCAAAGTGGATGAAGGCACGATGATCCAAACGGCTATTTTACAATCAGGCATTTTGCAACAGTTTACCGAGATCGATTTACGTGAAAATAAAGTGGGGATTTATTCCCGTCCAGCCAAATTAACGGATCAATTAAAAGATGGTGATCGTATTGAAATTTATCGTCCATTGTTAGCGGATCCTAAAGAAATTCGTCGTAAACGTGCAGCAGAACAAGCCAAGGCTGCACAAGAAAAAGCCCAACAAGAAAAACAGGAAAAGGAGTAAAAAAATGACCGCACTTTCCAACCAATATTGTCTGCCTGATGGCATTACCCCTGAAATTTTCCTGCGTGATTATTGGCAGAAAAAACCATTGATTATTCGTAATGGTTTGCCTGAAATTGTTGGCCAATTCGAGCCTGAGGATATTATCGAATTAGCACAAGGCGAAGAGGTGACCGCGCGTTTAGTGAAAACCTTTTCAGATGATAATTGGAAAGTATTTTTCAGTCCGTTATCTGAAGAAGATTTTGCAGATGTACCCGAGAAATGGTCGGTGCTCGTCCAAAATTTAGAACAATGGAGCACAGAACTCGGTCAGCTTTGGAATAAATTTGGCTTTATCCCACAATGGCAACGCGACGATATTATGGTGTCCTATGCACCTAAAGGTGGTTCTGTAGGTAAGCATTATGACGAATATGATGTATTCTTGGTACAAGGCTATGGTCACCGTCGTTGGCAGTTAGGTAAATGGTGCGATTCTTCCACTGAATTTAAACCGAATCAGCCGATCCGTATTTTCGATGATATGGGCGAATTGGTGATTGATGAAGTGATGAACCCAGGCGATATTCTTTATATTCCGGCTCGTATGTCACATTACGGTGTGGCAGAAGATGATTGTTTGACCTTTTCTTTTGGTTTGCGTTACCCGAATTTAGCAGACATTTTTGATAACGTGAATAAAGCGTTTTGTCATCAAGATCCTGAATTGAATTTAAGCGAATTCCAATTACCGTTACGCTTAACGCAATCAGAGCAAAGTACGGGCAAATTGGCGGATGAAAATATTCAGGCAATGAAAAAGCAATTCTTAGCGAAATTGGCAGAGTCAGAAGCCTTTGATGCCTTGTTCAAACAAGCAGTAGCCAGTACAGTGAGCTCACGTCGCTATGAAATGTTGGTATCCGATGATATGTCCGATCCTGACGAAGTGCGGTCAATTTTAGAAGAGGAACAAGGTGTATTAATGCAGGACAATAACTGCAAATTACTTTACACCGAAAATCCGCTCCGCATTTATGCTAATGGCGAATGGTTAGATGAAGTGAATGTTATTGAAGCGGAAGTGTTGAAACGTCTTTCCGATGGTGAAGCGCTAGATTGGGCATTCTTAAATAATTTAGTGAATGATACAGAAGATCCTGAAAGTACAATGGAATTATTGCTCGATTCGATTTGTAACTGGTTAGATGACGGTTGGGTGTTGATTGAATAATGTCTGAAAACATTTACTCCGTTTCCCAGCTTAACAGCGCCGCTCGCCAAATGCTGGAAGGAAATTTTTCACAGATTTGGCTTACAGGGGAGATTTCTAATTTCACTCAACCGGTGTCGGGACATTGGTATTTAACGCTGAAAGATGAAAATGCCCAAGTTCGCGGTGCGATGTTCCGCATGAAAAATTTGCGGGTGGGATTTCGTCCGCAAAATGGTATGCAGGTCTTGGTGCGGGCAAATGTCAGTTTATATGAGCCTCGTGGTGATTATCAGCTGATTATTGAATCCATGCACCCTGCTGGCGAAGGATTATTGCAACAGCAATTTGAAGCACTAAAAATGAAATTGGCGGCTGAAGGGTTGTTTGCACAAAGCTTAAAGAAAAGCTTACCGGAATTTTCTAAAGCAGTAGGTATTGTGACCTCTTCGACTGGTGCCGCGTTGCAAGATATTCTGCATATTTTGGCTCGCCGCGATCCCAGTTTAAAAGTGGTGATTTACCCAACGGCAGTGCAAGGAAAAGAAGCAACGGCTGAAATCGTCCAAATGATTGAACTCGCTAATGCGCGTCAAGAAGTGGATGTATTGATCGTCGGCCGTGGTGGTGGTTCCTTAGAAGATCTTTGGTGCTTTAACGAAGAAGAAGTGGCACGTGCGATTTTTCGTTCTAATTTACCGATTATCAGTGCGGTCGGTCATGAAACAGATGTCACCATTGCCGATTTTGTGGCTGATTTACGTGCGCCGACACCGTCTGCAGCGGCGGAGTTAGTGAGTCGCAATCAGCAGGAATTACTTCAACAGTTAGCTTATAAACAACAGCGTTTGGAGATGGCTTTAGATCGTATTTTTAGTCATCAACAAC
>CAKAQT010000196.1:0-2945 GCA_916720325.1 Parahaemophilus parainfluenzae | reverse complement strand
CTTTTTGTACTTTATCAAGCACGGCAGAATAAATTTTTTCATAGAAACGCGGTACTGCACACATAAAGGTCGGGCGTACTTCCATTAATGCTTCACGTACTTGATTGGTATTTTCGAGATAACAAAGAATTGCTCCTCGGTGTAACACATAGGCAACCCAAGCACGCTCAAAAATGTGGCTAAATGGTAAAAAAGAAAGTGAAACCTCATCTTGATTAACATCTAATGCAATATCATGAGCTTCAAGTTGATGCGCCAAGTTACTGTAATCGAGCATTACGCCTTTCGGTTCACCTGTTGTGCCAGAGGTATAGATGATCGTGAATAAATCATCCATTGTTTTGCTTGCTAAGCGAGTTTCAAATTCAGCCTGAAATTCGGCTGTGCCTAATTGAATTAAATCGTCCCAATGGCAGGAAAGTGTCGTTTCTGTTAGTTGAATTTGTTCTTTCATAGCCACAATTTTTTGTAATTGAGGACACTTATTAGCAATTTCTAACGCTTGATCATATTGTTCTTGATCACCAACAAACAGAATTTTGACATCGGCATGATTTAAAATAAATTCAGCTTGCTGTGCCGTATTGGTTGCATAAATTGGAACAGTGATAGCTCGGACTTGAAGCGCTGCAATATCAGCGATTGTCCAACGTGACATATTGTGCGCAAAAATCGCAATTTTATCTTGTACTTGAATATTGCAAGCAAGAAAAGCTAATGAAAGCTGATCAAGCTGTTGTTGGAATGCGTTCCATGAAATATCTTTCCACAAGCCATTAATTTTATGGCGAAGTGCGGTTGCATTTTGACGAATTTTTGCCTGTTGGCGAATTCGATTGACGAAATGACGTTCTAAATTCATATAAGCCTTATTTGAGCGAACAACTGTACGCTAATATAAACGAAATAAATTTAAAATCTAGTGAAATGTTGTTATTTTGTGAATATAGAATAAATAATATACATATTTATTTTTCTATTTTTATCTTAGGATGAGAAATAAAGAATTTAAAAATATTGACTAAATGAAATGGATTGGGAATAAAAAAACCGCTCTAAAAAGAGCGGTTAATTTTTTAACGATTTTGATTAGCCTTTGTAGTTGTAAACGTGTGCAACTAAGTCTAATACTTTGTTTGAGTAACCAGTTTCGTTATCGTACCAAGATACTAATTTAACGAAAGAGTCAGTTAATGCAATACCTGCATCAGCATCAAATACAGAAGTTAAAGTACAGCCGTTGAAGTCTGTAGAAACTACTGCATCTTCAGTGTAACCTAAAACGCCTTTTAATTCGCCGTTGAAAGTTTTACCTTCAGCTGCATCTTTGATTGCTTGTTTGATTTGTTCGTAAGTTGCTGGTTTTTCTAAGTTTACAGTTAAGTCAACTACAGAAACGTTTGGAGTAGGAACACGGAACGCCATACCAGTTAATTTACCGTTTAATGCTGGTAATACTTTACCCACAGCTTTCGCTGCACCGGTAGATGAAGGGATGATGTTTTGTGATGCACCACGACCACCGCGCCAGTCTTTAGCTGATGGACCATCAACAGTTTTTTGAGTCGCTGTTGTTGCGTGAACAGTAGTCATTAAACCATCTTTGATACCGAAAGTTTCGTGAACAACACGTGCTAAAGGTGCTAAACAGTTTGTAGTACAAGAAGCGTTAGACACAATGTCTTGACCTGCGTATGCACCGAAGTTTACACCACGTACGAACATTGGTGTGCTATCTTTAGAAGGACCTGTTAATACGACTTTTTTCGCACCAGCAGTGATGTGTTTGCGTGCTGTTTCATCAGTTAAGAATAAACCTGTTGCTTCAACTGCAACATCAACGCCGATCGCACCCCAGTTAAGGTTTGCAGGATCACGTTCAGAAGTAACACGGATAGTTTTACCGTTTACGACTAAGTTACCGTCTTTAACTTCAACAGTACCGTCAAAACGACCGTGAGTTGAATCGTATTTCAACATGTAAGCCATGTATTCAACGTCGATTAAGTCGTTGATACCTACAACTTCGATGTCATCACGATGTTGTGCTGCACGGAATACGATACGACCGATACGGCCGAAACCGTTGATACCAATTTTAATAGCCATAAGATTTTCACCTTCTATTTTTAAGTTAAACAAAATCGTTGCTCTAACGAGTTCTTCCAGATTATAGCACGGGCATTTTGATAAAAAAAAGGGTATATACCACTTTTTTGTGATCTCGATCACTTTTTAACGAGGATGAAAAACAAATGAAATTTTGACCGCACTTTTCATTTTCTTTTTGTATAATAAAAACAAACAACAAGAAGAGGTTTCAATTATGTCTCAAGGTAATTTATACATTCTTTCTGCACCAAGTGGGGCGGGCAAGTCATCATTAATTTCCGCATTATTAGAAAAAAATCAAGGCACGAAAAAAATGGTGTCTATTTCACACACGACACGTTCTCCTCGTCCAGGCGAAAGTCATGGGGTGCATTATTATTTTGTTTCCGTAGAAGAATTTGAAACCTTAATTGAAAAAGGCCACTTCTTAGAATATGCAAAAGTGTTTGGTGGTAATTATTACGGCACTTCATTGCCAGCAATTGAAGAAAACTTGGCTAAGGGCATTGATGTGTTTTTGGATATTGACTGGCAAGGCGCGCAGCAAATTCGTCAAAAAGTACCTTCTGTAAAAAGTATTTTCATTTTGCCGCCATCGTTGCCTGAATTAGAGCGTCGCTTGGTTGGACGTGGACAGGATAGCAAAGAGGTTATTGCTGAGCGAATGTCAAAAGCAATCAGCGAAATTTCACATTATGATGAATATGATTATGTTATTGTGAACGATAATTTTGAACAGGCATTGGCAGATTTACAAAGCATTTTGCAGGCAGAACGCTTGACTAAAGCTTATCAACAAACAGAAAATGCAGACTTAATTCACCAGCTACTAG
>CAKAQT010000195.1:0-2946 GCA_916720325.1 Parahaemophilus parainfluenzae | reverse complement strand
CAATCAGGTGATTTAAAATCTCAGCTCTTAGTGATTTTGACTATTGGTATGCGACCGTGTAGTGGCGCTATTTTTGTGCTCTTTCTCGCTTATATGCTGGATCTTTATTGGTGGGGAATTGTAGCTACGTTTGCCATGTCTCTGGGCACAGGATTAATGCTTTCACTTTTTGCAGCGTTAGTACGCTATGCGAGAAATGTCGCAACGCGATTAGGCCATTGGTACGGTTTAACTGGTTCTAATCAAAAAGGCGAGGCAATGATCAAATGTATTGCGGGCGCAATTATGATCTTTTTTGCACTAAGCTTGTTATATGGCACGATCGGGGCTGTAACGGGTGGCGCAGCCTTGTTTGGTGGGTAAAGAAAAGGGCAGCGTTTGCTGCCCATTTATTTGAAAATAGATTATTCAACCCAAGTAACGATTTCTTCAATTGGTCTACGAGATTTTTTGGTAATGTCTCTCGCGCGATAACCAAATGTTGCTGCCACAGATACGCCCCATTCATTTGGATCAAAGAGCCCTTCAGCGGCTAAAACTTCATTCATTTTATCGTAGTTAAAGCCTTCAATCGGGCAAGAATCAACACCGATAGCGGCGGCACCAGTGAGCATATTGGCTAATGCAATGTAGGTTTGTTTGCTTGTCCAGTCAAATAATGCACGCTCGCTTTCTGCGGTTTTCATTTCAACTTCTTGTAAGCCTTTATATTTTGCCAAGGCTTTTTCTAACTGCTCACCTTGTAAACCTCTACGTTCTGCTACATCACGGAAGAAAGGCGTGTCATAGCGTGCATTTTTCTTCGCAAGAATGATCACTAAATGGCTACAATCATCTAATTGATATTGCATGCCCCAGCTAAAAGGTTTGAGCTTATCACGTAATGCTTTATTTTGAATCACTAAGAATTTCCATGGCTCTGAGCCGACAGAGCTTGGTGATAAACGAGCAAATTCTAAAATTGCCGCGAAATCTTTTTGGCTAATTTTTTTATTCGGATCGTAATAACGTGTGGAACAGCGATTTTCGAATACTTGAAGCATTTGTTCGCGTGTAATTTGACTCATGTTTTCTTCCTCTTAACATTATCTAATTTGTGATCTTTTGACCGCACTTTAGCGCTCTTTCCAATATCCAATCCACTCTTTGAGTAATTGCATATTTTTCGTAATCGCGCCACCTTGTGGAATAAAATGCATCATATTGAGTCCATAACTGTCAGGCGTAATGCCTTCACCTACACTTGCAGGTAACACATCAAAACCTTGTTGTTGGAATAATAATTTTGCACGTTGCATATGCCATTCATTGGTGACTAAAATAATTTTGTGAATACCTTCTTTTTCCAACATTTGTTTGGTGAAAAGAGCATTTTCTTTGGTAGTAAGTGCTTTAGGTTCAATCCATTTAGTTGGCACATTAAAGAAGTTTTGGAGTTCTTCCGCAGCGATTTTTGCTTCAATGGCGCCAGTTGGACTCGCCCCTGTAATTAATAATGGCAAGTGCGTTTCTTTTTGCAAGAATGCGGCATAGCGTAAGCGTTCAAGTTGAATACCTGTTGAAGCTAATGGTGCATAAAGCTCTTTGCTATCACGTAAACCACCGCCAAGTAAAACGATCGCTTGAGCTCGTTGATAATCTTGCAGTGTTAAATGATCTTCAGTAATGAGACTGTCTTTAAGTACTTGAGCAGTGTAAGGAATGCTTAAAAGATAGAGTAGAGAGAAACCAAGTGCGGTCGAAATTCGGCTTAATTTTTTGAAATTGAATTTAGCTAGAATAAGTGAAAGTCCCCATAAAATTAAAATATTAAATGGGGGAAGAATCATGGCTGTAATCAGTTTTTTCAATTCAAACATTATTTATCCAATTCAACAAAATCTAGCTCTTTGGTCCATAATTTGGCATAGCTACTATTTTTACCATAAGAGTTATCGCAAACACGATTTGGAATTTCTAACAAGCAAGAGAAAATATGACCATGTAAGCGAGTTGTGGTGACTTTATCATTCGCTAAGAATACTTGTGCAACACGTTTTACAATGCGTTGAGTATAGGCATACCAGAATTGATGGCAAAGATCTTTCAGCCAACCCAGACCAAATTTATTGGCCATTTTACTCATTCGCCAGCTTACTGCTAAAACAACATCGTCTTCTGTTGAAAGAATATCTTCCCAGTCTTTTACGTTGCTGTTAGCAGGCAGTTGAGCAAGGATATTTTTCTCGATATCACTCGCTTCAATATCTTTACGTAGGAAGTAAAGTTGCTCACCAGTTTTGCCTTGTTTCGCTTCCATGGTGCCATAAAGCTGATGAGCCATGTCCGGTGACAAATAAACATGATTTGAAAATTGTGCAAATAGATTCGCTGTTCTTTCATCGCGCGCCAGTAGATGGCAATCACTGTGGCTACGGAAAAGTGCGGCTGATTTTTCCAGATTTTCTTCGTGTTTAAAATAAGCAGTTTGTGGCAGCACAATAATGCGATTATTCGGGAAATGCGTCACCATTTCTTCACGGATCTTTTGGTGCTGCGGATAAAGATCGCCAAAGTTACCGCCACCATGTAAAAGAATGGTCGTATTTGGTGTGATTTTCGCTTTAACTTCTTCAAGATCTAAATCATATTCACAACGTTTTAAGGTCACGTTAATGTGGTGATCTTTAAAAAATTGCTCGGTTCCGTGATAAATCAGCAAATCGCCCACGTTCAAATGAAGTGGGTAGTCGAAATAAAATACGTCGTTTTTATCTTTGATCAGTTCGACAATAGGATTCAGTTTGTTTTTTAAATCAATAAGGAGTTGATTCATTTTTTTACTCTTTTCTTTAAATAGCTAAACAAGAAATTTTTTTCTGCTGTGTTTAATCCGAAGATTAAAATGACACAGATTAATACCATTTCTAAAATGATGGATTGTCCAATAAATTCCAATAAAGAATA
>CAKAQT010000194.1:0-2969 GCA_916720325.1 Parahaemophilus parainfluenzae | reverse complement strand
AACTCAACCAAAACTGGGAAGTTTTAGCTGAGCCAATTCAAACGGTGATGCGTCGATATGGTATTGAAAAACCATATGAAAAATTAAAAGAGCTTACACGTGGTAAACGTGTTGATGAAAAAGCAATGCGTGAATTCATCGAAAAACTGGCTATCCCAGCAGATGAAAAAGCACGTTTACAACAACTCACTCCTGCAACCTATATTGGTGCCGCCATTGAGTTAGTGGAAAAACTTTAATAAAGAAAAGGGCAGCTTTTCATGCCCTAAAAAGTCAAAGTGCGGTCAAAAACATTTTAGATTTTGACCGCACTTTTTTCTTTCTTCTCTTACCTATTGCATTATTCACGCTTAATAAACAGCAATCGCGCATGATCATACACCCAATTAAAAATAAAGGTATAAACGGTCACCATCACCGTTAAGCTGAAATCCATCATAAAAGCTGTAATCCAATCCACTTTTAAAAAGTAAGCAATGATCGGCACGGTGAAAATAAGCAAACCGCCCTCAAATGAAATGGCATGTAAAGTACGAAATATGACGCCTCGCTTTTCTCGCGGCCCCGTAAAGACTTTATCAAGAAAATAATTAAAGATGAGATTCCAGAGCATGGCGGTTAAGGAAACCAGTACCATGGACCCAAAGAGAATAGAAACACTTTCTTCTGTAAAGAAATACAAAGCGAAAACGGAAAGCAACACAACCGTGGTTTCAAACAAGATTGCGTGAAAAAGTCGCTCAAGAAAACTCATTTGTCATCCTTTACAAAGCAAAAGTGCGGTCAAATTCACCGCACTTTTCATCAATATTTGATTAATTGGTTTTTAATTTATTCCAATATTTTTCGTAAATGTCCACTGCTTCACCCACATCGCCTTGCATAATGCCTTTTTCAATGTTTTCAGCAGATGGGAACAAGGTTGGGTTATTTGCCATTTCAGGTGAAAGTAACGCTTTCACGCCTTCATTTGGCATTGAGAAGCCCATTTTTTCAACCACTAATTTCGCATTTTCAGGACGAAGTAAGAAGTCGATAAATTTATAAGCGCCCTCTGTATTTTTCGCACCTTTTGGAATCGCGTAGTTATCCATCCAGAAAATCGCGCCTTCTTTTGGATACACAAATTGGATACTTGGATTTTCTTTGTGTGCTAAATAAGCCGAACCATTCCATAACATCCCGATAGAAGCTTCACCTTGAACAAACGGCACTTCTGGCGAGTCAGAGTTAAAGGTCACCACATTTGGTAACAATTTCACTAAGCGCTCATAAGCCGCTTTAATGTCTTCTTCATTCGTGGTGTTTGGTGATTTTCCATCTAATATCAATGCAATGTGGAACACTTCACGCGCATCACTGGTTAATAATACCTTGCCTTTAAATTCTGGGTTCCATAAATCAGCCCAACTCGTAATTTTGCTTGGGTCAATATCATCCGCATTCACGCCGATACCGGTTAAGCCATAAACGTAAGGCAGAGAATATTTGTTATTTGGGTCAAATTCCTTGTTTAATAAATTTGCTGGAATTTGTTTAAAATTACTTAATTTGCTGTGATCAAGCTCTTGTAACATATCTTCTTTCGCCATTTTATTGACGTAATAGCTTGATGGGAAAACTAAATCATAACCGCTGCCTGTACTAGAGGTCAGCTTCAATTTAGCATACATTTCTTCATTACTTTCAAACGTAGAATAAATCACTTCAATGCCGGTTTCTTTGGTAAATTCCGCAACCAAATTAGATGGCACATAGTCAGTCCAGTTATAAACATAAAGTTTTTCAGCAGCAAATGCCGCAGAGGTTGCGACGAATGCGACGGCAGACAGACAAAGAGATTTAATGTATTGAACAGCATTTTTTTTCAATTTATTGACCTCCTCAGGACAATCAAAACAAACCTTAAGCAATCGTTTACCTATGTAAACTTGGGGAGTATAGCACCTTTTTTGCAAAAGGTTTGACATATTTTCCCATCAGGGTAAGATTTCTCTCGTCTCTATTTTATGTTAATCAGTCATCAACTATGCTCGAATTTGCTCATCAAGAACACGTCAAATCTTATTATCTCGATAGTCGGAATCAAACCTTTGAACTGCCGCCTCTCTCTCAGCAAGAAGAAGCGGATGTTTGTGTCATCGGTGCGGGTTTCTTTGGCTTATCTGCTGCCCTTGAATTAGCAGAAAAAGGCAAAAAAGTGATTGTTCTAGAAGGCGCGCGAGTCGGATTTGGTGCATCTGGTAGAAGTGGCGGTCAAGCCATCAACGGTTTTGAAGAAGGCATTGATGAATATATTGCTCAAGTAGGCTTTGATAAAGCGAAAAAACTTTGGGATATGTCGCTAGAAGCCATTGATATTATTGATGAACGCATTGCGAAATATGGCATTCAATGTGATTGGAAAAAAGGCTATGCCACATTGGCGTTAAATGAACGTCGTATGGACGATCTCATTGAAATGGAAAAAGCCAGCCACGCAACTTTTGGCTATGACAAAATGCAACTTTGGGATAAAGCCAAACTGAAACAACATCTAGGCAGTGATATTTATGTAGGCGGGTTATACGATAGCAATTCTGGCCACCTACACCCATTAAATTATTGCTTAGGTTTAGCAAAAGCCTGCTTGGATTTAGGCGTACAGATTTACGAACAATCGCCCGTTGTGGATTTAGTGGAAAAATCAGGCAGCATTGAAGTCAAAACCGATAAAAGTGCGGTCATTTCTCAAGATGTTATTTTAGCCACCAACGCTTATATCGATACTCTACCAAAATCCATTCATCGCGGTATTAATCGTAAAATTTTGCCAGTAGAAAGCTTTATTATTGCAACCGAGCCCTTAGATCAAGCCACGGCTGATTCCGTAATCAATAATGGCATGTCGGTTTGTGATAACAATATTTTGCTCGATTACTATCGTTTGAGTGCGGATAACCGTTTGTTATTTGGTAGCGATTCAAGCT
>CAKAQT010000193.1:0-2999 GCA_916720325.1 Parahaemophilus parainfluenzae | reverse complement strand
TGATGTTGCGTTTTGTATTGCGTTCAGAAACTAAATTGCCGTTAATTCAACGTGAGTTTGCAGGGTTATTGGAAAAATTACCACAACTTGAAGTGGTGAGTGTGAATATCCAACCTCAACACGCTGCGATCTTAGAAGGTGAGAAAGAAATCTTTTTGACTGACCAGCACACCTTATCAGAAAGCTTTAATGGTATTCCGCTCTTTATTCGTCCTCAAGGTTTCTTCCAAACGAATCCACTTGTCGCACAAGGGTTATATGCAACGGCGCAAGATTGGGTACAAGATTTGCCCATTACTAAACTCTGGGATCTCTTTTGTGGCGTTGGAGGGTTTGGACTTCATTGCGCTAAAGCTTTGCAGGACAAACATCAACAAGAAGTGGAATTGACTGGGATTGAAATTTCGCCATCTGCTATTCAAGCGGCGACTCAATCCGCTCAGGTTTTAGGGCTCAACAACGTTAAATTCCAATCTTTGGATGCCGCTAATTTTGCTTTAGCACAAGATGCCAATAAACCGGATTTAGTGATTGTTAATCCACCTCGTCGAGGTATCGGAAAGGAACTCGCTGAATTTCTTAATGAAATGCAACCGCACTTTATTCTTTATTCTAGTTGCAACTCGATTTCCATGGGAAAAGATTTGCAGCATCTAACCAATTATAAACTTACTCAAATTCAATTATTTGATATGTTCCCGCATACAGCGCATTATGAAGCACTGATATTATTAAAACGCAATGGTTAATAAAAAAGCTAACAGAAATGTTAGCTTTTTTATTTAGAAATTTAACCGCACTTTTATTTTGCTATAAATTAATGCTATTAAGAAGAACGCTGCTTGTAGCAAAATAATACACGCGCCCGTGGACGCATCAAAATGATAGCTAAGTAGCACGCCTAGTAGGCTCGCAGTTACAGCACTGATGATCGCGATAACCAGCATTTTATCGAAGCGATTCGTCAGTGTTAGCGCAGTGATACCCGGCGCAATTAGCATAGCGACAACTAAAATTACCCCAACCACTTGCATCGTACTCACAATAGTGAGCGCGAGTAATGTGAGCAAGCCATAATGCAATAATTTAGGCGAGAGACCTGCAACGCGAGCATGGCTCGGATCAAAGCAATAAAGCAGAAAATCACGACGCTTTAATCCAAGTAAAATAAAAATGATCAAGGCGATGATTGCCGTTTGAATCAGCTCTTGTCGGCTTACACCCAATACGTTTCCGAATAAGATGTGTGTGAGATGTTGTGAGGTTTGGATTTTAGTGAACAGCACCAAACCAATGGCAAACATCCCCGAAAATACAATCCCCATAGCGGTATCTTCTTTGATACGGCTATTTTCTTTTAAATAACCCACCCCTAAGGCACAGGCGATACCTGAGACAAAGGCGCCAATGACTAATGGAATACCGGCTAAAAAAGCCAAGACAATGCCAGGTAGGACGGCATGAGAAATGGCATCCCCCATCAATGACCATCCTTTCAATACCAAATAGCAAGAGAGTAGCGCACAGATCACGGCAACCACTAATGCGGTGAGTAGCGCATTTTGCATAAAGTCAAACTGAAATGGCTCAGCGAAAATAGTGAATATTTCACTCATGGGCCACCGCCTTACGTCGTTTTTGACTTATTAATCCGTATTTTGGCGAGAATAGAAAAGCCAATAAAAATAACAAGGTTTGCAATGTCACGATGACACCACCTGTTGCGCCATCCAGATAATAGCTTAAATAGACACCGACGAAACCAGTGATTGCGCCTAATGCTACGGCAATTTTGATAAGCGTTTTGAACTTGTCAGTAAGTAAATAGGCGGTTGCGCCTGGTGTGATTACCATCGCAATTACTAAAATCGCCCCGACAGTTTGTAATGCCGCAACGACACAAGCACTCAAGAGTGTAAAAAAGAGAACTTTGTAAAACAGTGGTGAAAGTCCAACTGTTATTGCTTGCGTTTCATCAAAGAAAATCAGTAACAGATCCTTCCAAAAAATAAGCAATAAGACCAAGCAAATCAACATAATGATGGCTACTTGATAAATATCTTCATCAGCAATCCCGAGGATATTACCGAGAATGATGTTTTGCACATTTATTGAAGTTGGATTCAGAGAAATAATCAACAATCCCAAGGCAAAGAATGTGCTGAAAATAAAGCCGATAACGGCATCTTCTTTGAGTTTAGAAATGGATTTGATCCATAAAATGGAAAGTGCGGCCAAAATGCCGGCAAAAAAAGCACCTAAAGCATAGGGGAGTGAAAAGGCATAAGCTATCGCCACACCCGGAACCACGGAATGAGAGAGCGCGTCGCCAATTAATGACCAACCTTTCAACATTAAATAGGCAGAAAGAAAGGCACAAATGCCACCAACTGCGGCACTTATCCACATGGCTTTTTGCATATATTCATAGGAGAAAGGTTCCAGTAAATATTCAAGCATGACTTATTCCTTGTCAGACGGAGGCAGACGACAGGATTTTACAGCCGTTGCAGGCGGATCATTTTTGGTTTCGCCATAGAAGACAACAGGACGTTCATCATCCGTAAGCACGGTGACAGCACGTTTATCTTCATCATTATGCAGATCTTCACCCAATAATTTGATGTGTCGTAATACACCACCAAAGACTTTTTCCAAATTATGCTGATTAAATGTCTCTTCCGTTTTACCGGCAGCAATCACAGTACGGTTAATCATTACCACTTGGTCACAGAAATCGGGTACAGAGCCTAAGTTATGAGTAGAAACTAAAATTAAATGGCCTTCAGCACGTAATTGGCGAAGGAGTTCCACAATGGCATTTTCGGTTTTAACATCCACACCTGTAAAAGGTTCATCAAGCAAGATAATTTTACTTTGTTGTGCTAATGCACGAGCCAAAAATACGCGTTTTTTCTGCCCACCAGAAAGCTCGCCGATTTGCCGTTCAGCTAAATGCTCGATGTTTACTCGTTGCATCGCTTCGAGCACTTTTTGTT
>CAKAQT010000192.1:0-3027 GCA_916720325.1 Parahaemophilus parainfluenzae | reverse complement strand
AATATAACATTGCGTTTCAACGTGAATTTCCCTCAGACGTGATGATTTCACAATCTCATGGTGGCGCCAGTAAACAGGTACTCGGCGTGTTAAATGGGTTACCGGCAGATGTGGTGACGTTGACACAAAGTAATGATATTGACGCTTTAGTTAAAAAAGGCTTAGTAAATGCGGATTGGCAGCAGGTATTACCGAATGGTGCCATTCCTTTTGGTTCGGTGATGGTGCTTTTGGTGAAAAAAGGCAATCCAAAACACATTCAAGACTGGTCGGATTTGGTTAGGGATGATGTCAAAGTGGTCTTTGCTAATCCCAAAACGTCAGCAAATGGACGCTTTGCTTATTTATCCGCTTTAGCTTATGCCGAACAGCATAGTGATAAACCACAAGATTTTATGTTACGCCTGCTAAGAAATGTGCCGGTTTTAGAGGCCGGTGCGCGCAGTGCCAGTATTTCTTTTACGCAGCGTAATATCGGTGATGTTTTAATTGCCCCGGAAAATGAAGCAGCGTTAGCCGCTAAAACACTGGGTGAAAATAGCGTTGAAGTGGTGTACCCAAGTATAACGGCCTATACCCCAATTTATGTGGCGGAAGTGAATAAAAATACGCAGGCAGATGGTTTGCATCAACTTTCCCATGATTATTTGAGCTATTTATGGTCACCCCAAGCACAGGAACTGGCTGCCCAAAATTATTTCCGTCCGACAGATAAAAAAATTATTGCTAAAACGACCGCACTTTTTCCCGAAGTGAATCAATTTGATGTGAACCAACGTTTTGGTTCGTGGGAGGCGATTAATACCAAACATTTTGTCGATAACGGCTTATTTGATCGTCTATATATCAGTGCACAACGTGCTGATAAAGTGAATAAATAGGAGTGATACCCATGAATTATTTTCCACTTTTTGCTGATTTAACTGGTCGTCCGGTACTTGTTGTCGGCGGTGGTTCGGTGGCTGCTCGTAAAGTAGGGTTGTTACTCAAAGCGAATGCGCAAGTCCGTATTGTTGCTCGCCAATTAAATGAGGAATTAAGCGAACTTGAACGTCAAAATAAAGTACTATGGATTGCCAAAGAATTTAATGCCGAACAAATGAGAACGGTGATGTTGGTGATCGCGGCAACAAATGATGAGATATTAAATCATCGTATTTTCCATTTAGCCGAAAGCCAACATAAATTAGTCAATGTGGTGGATGATCAACCTCATTGTAGCTTTATCTTCCCTTCTATTATTGATCGTAACCCGATCCAAATTGCGATTTCGAGTGGTGGCAAGGCGCCGGTATTAGCCCGTTTATTACGTGAGAAACTGGAAGCATTATTGCCACAACATTTAGGCAAAATCGCTGAGATTTCTGGTAAGTGGCGTGATCAAGTAAAAGCAAAATTGGCATCGGTCACTGAACGTCGCCGTTTTTGGGAAAAAATGTTTAGTGGACGTTTTGCCAATCTCATAAAAAATCAACAGCAAGCGCAAGCTGAACAAGAATTAGCTGAACAGCTAGAAAGTAACTATCAAGGTGGCTTTGTCTCTTTAGTTGGTGCCGGTCCTGGAGATGCGGGGTTACTAACCCTTAACGGTTTACAGGAAATCCAACAAGCCGATGTGGTGCTTTACGATGCTTTGGTTTCAGATGAGATTCTTTCTTTAATTCGCCGTGATGCAGAACGTATTTTTGTGGGAAAACGTGCCAATGGTCGTTCTGTCGCACAAGAGGAAACCAACCAATTGTTATTAACCCTTGCCCAACAAGGCAAGCGAGTAGTGCGCTTAAAAGGTGGTGATCCTTTCGTTTTTGGACGCGGTGGCGAAGAATTAGAAGTATTAGCTCAACATCAAATTCCATTTTCGGTTGTACCCGGTATTACAGCGGGTATTGGCGCAACAGCCTATGCTGGCATTCCATTAACTCACCGTGATTATGCACAAAGCGCCATTTTTGTGACCGGTCATCGTAAAGCCGATGCGTCTGATATTGAATGGCAAACCTTAGCAAGAAGTCATCAAACCTTAGTCATTTATATGGGGACGTTAAAAGCGCAAGTCATTGCTGAACGTTTACAACAATATGGTCGAGCTGCGAATACGCCTGTTGCGATTATCAGCCAAGGTACTCAACTTACTCAAAAAACAGCGATTGGCACACTTGCAAATTTAGCTGAATTAGCTGAAAAAGCAGAGACACCAGCCTTAATTGTGGTGGGAGAAGTGGTGAAATTACACGAACAATTAGCGTGGTTTGGCGAAGAAAAACAACGTCAAAAACAACCGCACTTTACCTTAGAAAGTTTAACCATCGGTCAAGTGGCGTAAGGAGTGGATGATGAGTTTATTTAAACCGACTTTTTGGCAAATTCCACTTGTAAGCCTTGATGCGAAAGATCGCTTGGCAGAAAAAACTGCCACATTGAAGCAACGTTTACATCAAATTGCTGATAGCCATAAGGATGCACGCTTTGCTAGCAGTTTAGCCGTAGAAGATATGGTCATTACCGATGTCATTGCGCGTGAAAACTTAGATATTGGTATTTTTACTTTAGATACCGGTTTACTTCATCAAGATACGTTAAATTTATTAGTCAACCTTGAGAAAGTCTATCCACATCTTCAAATTGGACGCTTTCAGCCGATTGCTGATGAAGTGACTCGTTACGAGAAAGAAAAAGGGAAATTTGCTTTTTATGAAAGCATCGAATTACGTCGTGAGTGTTGTCATATCCGTAAAATCGAACCCTTAAATCGTGCGATTCAAGATGCAGATGCATGGCTGACCGGACAACGTCGTGAACAATCGGCCACACGTACTGAGCTGCCGTTTGCCGAGCAGGATAAGGCGCGTGGTATTGATAAATACAACCCTATTTTTGATTGGTCAGAAACAGATGTGTGGGCTTATATCTTAGCCAACAATGTGCCTTATAACGCTCTTTATCATCAAGGGTTTCCAAGCATTGGCTGCGATCCTTGTACCCGCCAAGTTAAACAGGGCGAAGATATTCGTGCCGGCCGCTGGTGGT
>CAKAQT010000191.1:0-3052 GCA_916720325.1 Parahaemophilus parainfluenzae | reverse complement strand
ACCGGGTCGAGCGATCGCGGCGAATGCGGGGATTTTAGTGGCTAAAGTGCAATACTTAAAAAGCAATGAAAGCCGTAACTTCGCGATTACCGATACCGGCATGAACGATATGATTCGTCCAGCGCTCTATGAAGCTTATATGAACATCATAGAAATTGACCGCACTTTAGAGCGTGAAAAAGCCATTTATGATGTCGTTGGCCCAGTATGTGAGACCTCTGATTTCTTAGGTAAACAACGTGAGCTCGCCATTGCTGAAGGGGATTATATTGCTCAACGCTCTGCCGGCGCCTATGGTGCAAGTATGTCTTCAAACTATAATTCTCGTCCACGTACAGCAGAAGTGTTAGTAGATGGGGACAAGGCTCATTTAATTCGCCGCAGAGAAAATCTTAGTGAGTTATGGGCACTAGAAAGCATCGCGAAATAAATAGATTGAAAGAAAAACGGTCAAGATATAAGTCTTGACCGTTTTTGTATGACTAAATAATTCGAGAGAATTGTTGTCGTTTTGCCGCAGCTCTTGAATAGGTATCAAAGCATAAACAAATATTACGGATTAATAAGCGACCTTTAGGCGAAACTTGTAAGCCAGTTTCTGTTTCAGAAATTAATCCATCTTCAAGTAATGGCTGTAATAACTGTAAATCTTCAGCAAAGTGCTTTTTGAAATCAATATTATATTGTTTTTCAATTGGTGCAAAATCAAGCTTAAAGTTACAAATCAACTGCTTAATCACATCACGGCGTAAGCAATCCTCTTCTGTCATCGCTAAACCTTTATGTAATGCGATTCCTGAATTTTCCACATCATGATAATAATGTTTTAATTCTTTTTGGTTTTGAGCGTATGTATCACCCAATAAACTAATGGCTGATACACCTAAACCAAGCAAATCACATTCTTCTTGAGTGGTATAGCCTTGGAAATTTCGATGTAGAACACCTTTCTCTTGAGCAATCGCTAATTCATCATCTGGTTTAGCAAAGTGATCCATACCGATAAACTTATAACCAGCATTGCCTAAGGTTTCAATCGTTTTCTGTAAAATTTCTAATTTAGTTTCCGGTGGCGGTAATTGATCTTCTTTAATTTTTGCTTGCCCTGCAAATCGACTTGGCAAATGGGCATAGTTAAAGATACTTAAACGATCTGGATTTAATTCAATCACTTTATGTAATGTGAACATAAAACTTTCCACATTTTGAAGTGGCAATCCATAAATTAAATCAAGGTTGGTCGATTGGAAACCTAACTCACGAGCACGAACAAGTAATGCATTCACAAACTCTTCATCTTGTTCACGGTTTACCGCTTTTTGAACCGCTTTATTGAAATCTTGTACACCCATGCTAATTCGGTTAAAACCAATATTGCGTAAATGATCAAGCATATCGAGCTCTATTTCGCGTGGGTCCATCTCAATACTAACTTCTGCATCAGCCGCAATCGTAAAATGATCTTTAAGCATTTTCATCAAACGAGCAGATTGCTCTTCTGTCAAATAAGTCGGTGTACCGCCGCCCCAATGCACTTGAGTCGCAACACGATTTTTGAATAATTCTGAACGCGCTTTGATTTCTTTTTCAAGATAATCAAGATAAATATCCGCCTTATGTTGATGACGAGTAATCACCTTATTACAGCCACAGAAATAGCAAAGTTTGTGACAAAACGGAATGTGTACGTAAAGGGAAAGTGGTCTTTCCGGATAACGATTAGCCGCTGCAATAAAATCTTCGTTTGTGTAACTTTCATTAAATTCTAATGCAGTTGGATAAGATGTATAACGAGGTCCTGATTGGTTATATTTTTGAATTAACGCAAGATCCCAAATAATTTCAGACATTAAGCTTCCCCAAATTTCTCTACGTCATTTAAAAACTGACGTAACTCCAACATAATTTCTTCTTCAAATTTTGCTTCTGCACTTTCTCGCTCAAGATCGAGTTTCATTCTCTCTTTTTTTAATAAGGCTTTTCTAGCTTCATGCGTAGGCATTTCTTTCACAATATTATAAAGTGCATACATCGCTTGATATGGTTGCAAAGATTGTCC
Organism: Parahaemophilus parainfluenzae; assembly: GCA_916720325.1. Taxonomy (GTDB): domain Bacteria; phylum Pseudomonadota; class Gammaproteobacteria; order Enterobacterales; family Pasteurellaceae; genus Haemophilus_D; species Haemophilus_D parainfluenzae_W. Next base: position 993 of record CAKAQT010000191.1, on the reverse strand, counting down.
AAAAGGGAGTAAAAGCATTGATAAACGAATCACCCCTTCTGAATGGTTGCAATCTCCATTTTGCATCGCTTTAGCGATAATTACCATACTCTCTTTTAGGCGTTTTGTACGCGCTATTTTAGCCTGTTTAATGAGAGTGTTTTGATGGCGTAACTTCCTAAGTAATTTGAAAGCATAAAATGATACGCCAGCAATAATTCCCAAAGCAATAATACTTAAAATAATCGGCCACATGACAATTATCTGAATTGGTTGATATCAATTTTCTCGAAGGTTCGATAGAGGTCATTCTCTGTCTCTTCTTCATCTTGAATACCTAATTCTTCCATTAACTGAGCAATACGATCTAAGCATTCATCCACAAATTGTTGATCAGCTTTACTAATCGTTTTGCCTTCATCTAAGGCATCCAATAATTCATTTAGAATTTCATTATTTTCTAAACGTTCTAACTCAACTTCAGGCGCAAGTTTTTTCGGTTCTTTTACTGCTGGAATTGTCATCCCTTTCTCAGGCTTATTCACAAATTCAACAATCAGTGGAACCTTTTTACGGCTACCAATACGCGGATCTTTTTGTTCAACGACTTGATTATTTTTATTTTGTTCAGCGTTACTATGACGAGAACCGGATGCTAAACCTTTATGTTTACGTTTTTTCTTATCTTCTCTTGCCTTAGCGTCTAATTCATAACGTGTTAATTTCTTACCTGATAGCTTCGGTGCTTCAGGTTTCTTGTCCGATTTACGAATTGGCATAATATCGCTAATTTTACGACTTTTCTTTTTACGAGCCATTTGTGTTATTTATCCTATAAAAAATTTTGGTGATTGTACCATTCCACCTATATTTTCTCATTAAAAGATTTAAACATCTTTAATAAAACTATTCTGATTTTGACCGCACTTTCCTTTTTTCAAACTAATCTTTAGTCCACGATCCATAAACAAAAACCCCAAGCCATTCAGCTCGGGGTTCTACATTCAGTACCTG
>CAKAQT010000190.1:0-3063 GCA_916720325.1 Parahaemophilus parainfluenzae | reverse complement strand
TGGCATTTGTTTCATTAATTGTGATTGTAGCAAATGAAAAACTAGGCTTATTAGGTAACCACTTAAATCAAAGCTCTTCATTCAAAGTGGGATTCCTATGGCGTTTATGTATTGTCATCACCACCGGTATTCTTGCCTTTATGTTATTCAGTGAAGGCGCGAAAGTATTTACAGAAGGTTATGAAGGTTATCCAAGTTGGTTTGTAAATATCTTTGGTTGGGGTATGGCAATTTCGCTAGTGGTGGTTTCGTTCATTCTTTCTCGTTTAAAATGGAAAAATGAAGACAACTTCAAGCTTGAAGAAAAAGGAGAATAAAGATGACAAGTATTGCAATTACAATGATGATTGTGGCGCTTTTTGTGATTTGGGGCGGCTTGATCTTTTCCTTAATCAGACTTCCAAAAGAAGAAAAATAAGGTCAAAATTGACCGCACTTTGAAATAAGTAGGGCGTGCTGAGCACGCCCTTTTTTGTTATTTCGATAAATCGATTTGATATACCGCAAATCCAACTTCATCGGTGCCGACTTTCTTCATTGGGTATTGCGCATTGTCTTGAATAAATTTCGCTGCTTGTTCGCTTGGCGAGGTTTCAAAACGCACATCTAATTTATCGTTACCTTTAATCGGTGCAAAACGCCAGTTTTTATCCGCACTTGGGTTTACATGGCCATTTTTCTCGCTTTCTGCTTTGATGTAATCCGCAAGGATTTGGCGGTTTTCATCAGGAGAAGCGTAAACAATGTGTGCATCGCCCGTGCCTGGGAATTTATTACCGTAAGCACGATAGTTGTTAGTTGCAATTAAGAATTCTGCTTTTGGATCAACCGGTTTACCTTGGTAAGTTAAATTCACTACACGGTGTGAGTTCGGGTTAATCAATTTACATTCGCCGTCATAACGCGGTGGTTGAGTCAGGTCGAATTCATAATTTACGCCGTCAATCACATCGTAGTTATAAGTACGGAAACCGTCCCAATCAAGTAAAGATTGTGGTTTGTCGCTTGTAGGATCGATTTGTTTAAACATACCTGCGCTACATTCTAACCACTCTTTCAGTTCTTCACCTGTTGCTTTCACAACAACTAAGGTATTTGGATAGAGGTATAAATCTGCTGCATTACGGAAGGTTAATTCACCTTTGTTCACTTCAGTATAGCCCGTTGGGTCATTTTTGCGTCCGCCTGCTTTAAATGGTGCGCCTGCACTTAAAATTGGTAAGCCCGCCATTGCTGCAACACTTGGTGCTACTTTTTCAACGTAAGCTTTTTGTGCTTGGTTCACAATTTGAATGGTTGGGTCATCTTGCACTAGGGCTAAGTAGCTATACATGTTATCGGTCGCTTTACCGATTGGCTGAGCCACAAATTCACGGGTTGCTTCATGCACAGGTTTTAAAAGTGCGGTCAATTCGGCATCACTTTCTGTGGTCGCTTTTTTGTTTTCTGCATCGTAAATTGGACGAAGTACCGCTTTACCATCAGCCACTAACCATTTGCCGTTGTGTTGAGCAAGGGTTAAGTCAATCACGCTGATGTTGTTCGCCCAGTAGCCAGCCATACTTTCAGGTACGCCTTTTACGGTACCTTTAGCAATATCTGCATTTGGTGATTTGGCGAACTCTTTGTTTGGGAATAAACGGTGAGAGTGACCGAAAACAATCGCATCAATGTGTGGTACATCAGCAAGGTAGAATGCTGAGTTTTCTGCACCTTCTTGATATGGCTCATCTGATGGGCCTGTGTGTGCAAGTGCCACAATAATATCGGCGCCTTTTTGTTTCATTTCTGGCACATATTTTTGTGCAGTTTTCACGATATCGCGCGTTTCAACTTTGCCTTGTAAATTTGCTTTATCCCACACCATAATTTGTGGTGGCACAAAACCGATATAACCGATGTTTAGTTTATGTGTTTTACCTTGGCTATCCACCACTTCTTTGGTTTGAATCACATAAGGTGTGAAATAGGGCTCTTCAGTACCGACTTTCACTACGTTAGCATTGATGATTGGGAATTTCGCTTGTTTAATTGCATCCGCTAAATAATCTAAGCCATAGTTAAACTCGTGGTTACCTAATGTTCCTACTTCATAGTGCATTGCATTTAAGCAATCTACGGCTGGGTTTGGTTTGCCTTCTTTATAACCTTTAGCCGCTTGATAGTCAGCAATTGGGTTACCTTGGATTAAGTCACCGTTATCAACTAAAACGCTGTTTTTCACCTCTTTACGTGCTTGACGAATCAAGCTTGCTGCACGGGTAAAACCGAATTTCTCAGTAGGTGCATCTTTGTAGTAATCGAAGTCAGTTAAAAAACTGTGAATATCGGTTGTTGCCACAATACGTAAATCGACTTGTGTGTCGCTTTTCGCAAAAGCAAAACGGCTCGCACTCAACGCTAAAATGCTGCTTGCGCCAAGTTGGATGAAATCTCTTCTGTTGATCATATGTGCTCCTGTTGTGTGAGAATCGACGGGATTTTAAATCTCTTTTATATATAAAGAAAGCGCAATATAAAGTTCTGGAATGAAGTGTGATGAGCATCACAAAATAAAGGATTGAATTTGGTTGCAAAACTCTGCATTTGGGACAAAAATAGGTTATCCAATCCACTAGAAATTAAGTCATTCATAGTAAGGTAGCCTGCATTTATTGATGGCATCCGATAAGGAGATCGCTATGGCTTTTAATCTTAAAAATAGACACCTATTAAGTCTTGTTCATCATTCAGAACGCGAAATTAATCATTTGTTAGATTTATCACGTGATTTGAAACGTGCTAAATATGCAGGAACAGAGCAACCTCAGCTTAAAGGTAAAAATATCGCACTTATTTTTGAAAAGACCTCAACGCGTACTCGTTGTGCTTTTGAAGTTGCAGCTTATGATCAAGGTGCTCGAGTGACTTATATCGATCCAAACTCTTCTCAAATTGGACATAAAGAAAGCATGAAAGACACCGCGAGAGTTCTCGGGCGAATGTATGATGCGATTGAGTATCGAGGCTTTAAACAAAGTACCGTGCAAGAACTTGCGGATTATGCTGGAGTGCCGGTGTTTA
>CAKAQT010000189.1:0-3070 GCA_916720325.1 Parahaemophilus parainfluenzae | reverse complement strand
CTAAGGCTTTCACCTCTTGATAATTCACATGACGAATTAATTTTTTAATACGTGGTACAGAAATTGCACTCATACTAAATTCATCTAGGCCCATACCAAGTAACAATAAGGTCGCACGTTCATCACCGGCTAACTCACCACACATCCCCGTCCATTTACCTTCAGCATGAGAGGCATCAATCACTTGTTTAATCAAGCCTAGCACTGAAGGTGACATTGGATTGTATAAGTGAGAAATCAATTCGTTACCGCGGTCAACGGCTAAGGTATATTGCGTTAAATCGTTTGTACCAATACTAAAGAAATCGACTTCTTTCGCTAAGAATTTCGCATTCACCGCTGCAGATGGTGTTTCAACCATGACACCCACTTGGATGTTTTCATCAAAAGCTTTACCTTCCGCACGTAATTCTGCTTTTAGGGTTTCCAATACAGATTTTAATTCGCGAATTTCTTCTACCGAAATAATCATCGGGAACATCACGGCAAGTTTACCAAATGCAGACGCACGTAATACGGCTCTTAATTGCGCGTGTAAAATCTCACGACGATCAAGGGCAATACGCACCGCTCGCCATCCTAAGAATGGGTTCATTTCTTTTGGTAAATTTAAATATGGAAGCTCTTTATCACCGCCGATATCCATGGTACGTAATACCACTAGACGACCTTCCATTGCTTCAACCACTTCTTTATAAGCAATGAATTGCTCTTCTTCGCTTGGTAATTGATCACGATCCATAAAGAGGAATTCTGTACGGTATAAACCTACCCCTTCAGCACCATTACGATGTGCACCTTCGCAATCACGAATCGTACCAATATTGGCTACCACATCGACTTTATGACCATCAAGGGTCACCGCTGGTAAATCTTTTAATTTTGCTAACTCTGCTTTTTCTTCAGCGAGTTTTGCTTCTAATGTTTTTAATTCATCGATTTCTGCTTGAGTCGGATTCACGTAAACACGGTTGTTTACCGCATCCAAAATAAGATAATCACCTGTATTCACTTGAGCAGTGACGTTATTCGTCCCCACAATGGCCGGCAATTCAAGTGAACGAGCCATAATAGAGGTGTGAGATGTTCTACCACCAATATCGGTGATAAAACCTAAGACTTTTTCTAAGTTTAATTGAGCGGTTTCTGATGGAGTTAAATCGTAAGCCACAAGGATGGATTCTTCGGTAATATCACCAAGATCCACAATATGCATGCCTAAAATATTTTTGATTAAACGATTACCGATATCGCGAATATCACCCGCACGTTCTTTTAAGTATTCATCATCAATTTCAGACAACATTTCAACTTGTTGATCGATGATTTTACTTGCTGCCACACTCGCATTCACTTTGTTTGAACGAAGATAATCAATAATTTCCTCTTCTAACTCTTCATCTTCAAGGATCATTAAATGGCCTTCAAAGATGGCCGCTTTTTCTTCACCTAAGGATTTTAATGCACGTTGATGAATAGAATTAAGTTGCTCAACGGCCGCTTCACGGCCAGCATAAAAACGGGCAACTTCTGCCTCAACTTGATCTTCTGAAATTTTTTGCGTATCAAGAACAATTTTTTCTTCTTTTAATACTAAGGCTTTACCAAAAACGATACCTGGTGACGCTGGAATACCTGTAATCATACTTTTACCTTCCGAGATAATTTATTAAAGGTTAGATAAACAATAGCCATAGAATAGAAATCCTATGGCTAATCGTAAATTATTCTAAAGTAGGAATTAATGCGACTAAATGTTCAACGGCTTGTTGTTCGTCTTCACCTTCCGCCGAGATGGTGATTACAGTTCCTTGCGTTAAGCCTAAGGTTTGTAGCTTAAATAGGCTTTTCGCACTTGCACTTTTACCACCGGAGGTCACTGTTACATCAGAAGCAAATGCTTTCGCTTCTTTAACAAATTGCGCCGCTGGACGGGTGTGTAAACCATTAGGAGCTGTAATTTCTACATCTTTTGAGAACATAATGTTACCTCTTATAGTAATTGTAAAATTTAGTCTATAAATCCGCTGTAGTATCTCTATTAAATGCCCAATAATCAAGGCTAAACACAAAAAAACTTGAGCTACATCACGAAATTAGGGGTACTTTATACCTAATTTACAGTAATTTGTCTACTACACAGAAAAATGACGCTGTGATTTCGTCTCACTCAAGCTTTCAATGAGGCGATGATAATTCTCATAGCGTATTGGTGAAATCCGACCTGCTTCAACAGCCTCACGTAATGCACAGCCTGGATCATTCAAATGTTTACAATCACGGAACTTACACGTGCCTAAGACATATTGAAATTCACGATAGCCTTTGGTGATCTGATCTGGCTCCAAATGCCATAAGCCAAACTCACGAATGCCTGGTGAGTCAATCAAATTACCGCCTTGTGGCAAATGATATAAACGAGAAGAAGTTGTGGTATGTTGCCCCAAGCCTGAGGTTTCACTGATGCCACCGACTTGCGCATTGACCGTTGGTAAAATATGGTTAATTAAGCTAGATTTGCCAACCCCTGACTGCCCCACAAAAATGGATGTGCCATCACTTAAAAGTGCGGTTAATTTTTCCATATTTTTTCCGGTTTCAGCTGAAATGATGATGGTCTGATAACCAATATCACGGTAAATCTGTAATTGGCTTTCCACTTCCTGCTCTTGCTCGGCATCCAGTAAATCGCCTTTATTCACCACAATGACAGGTTCGATCCCCGCATTTTCACACACCACTAAATAACGATCGATAATATTAAGTGACAGTACCGGCACCACCGCAGAAACAATAATAATGCGATCGATATTCGCTGCAATCGGTTTCAATCCATCATAATAATCTGGGCGAGCAATTTCATTTTGTCTTGGATGAATAGCTTCAATCACCCCACTCACACCTTGGAGTTGTTCATTGCCTTGTCGCCAAATTACTTTATCTCCAACAACAAGGCTGGAAAGTGTACGACGTAAATTACAACGGAAAATTTCACCTTGTGCATTTTCTACATCTGCATGAACCGAATAACGCGTAACGACTACCCCATCTTGGCTTTCACCTAGCATAT
>CAKAQT010000188.1:0-3071 GCA_916720325.1 Parahaemophilus parainfluenzae | reverse complement strand
CAGAAGCCTCTTTCCAAGATTTTGTGACGATTACTGACATGTTATCGAAAAACGACATTAAAAATGTCGCGATTGTTTCGATGAAAGATAAAGGTTCACCAAACAAAACAACGCAAGAAAATGAAACAAAAAATACGCCAACACTAGGCGGAGTTGCACGTGGAGGCGTTGGAGTAGGACATAATCAATGAACAGCCAACAAGCGAAACGATCATTATTAGGTTTGGTTATTTCTCTATTGGTTCATGGTGCCATTGTAGGCGCATTGCTTTGGAATTGGCATAAGCCAAGTGAAGCGGCAAGTAATGCGGAAGGCGAAATTTCTACAACGATTTCAATGGAAATGATTCAAGGAATGAGAGTGGAAGAACCAGCTCCAGAGCCGGAACCTGAACCTCAACAGGCAGAGCCTGAACAGGAAAAACAGGAAACTGTCGCGGATCCGACAAAGCAACCGGAACCCGAGAAGAAAAAAGAGCCTGAGAAAAAGCCAGAAAAACCAATTGAAAAACCGAAACCAAAACCGAAAGAGAAGCCCAAAGAAAAACCTAAAAATGAGGTAAAAACAGAGAAACCGGTAGAGATGCCAAAGAATTTACCGATTGGTGATAAGAATATCAATTCAACGGCTACGGCGAATTCTAAAGCAACGACTACAGGTCAACCTGGTACAAATGGTGTTCAAGGTGGTTCTGGTACTAATACGGATGAACTGAATGCTTATCGTGCAGCGATTCGACGTGAAATTGAACGCCACAAACGCTATCCAGCTCGTGCAAAAATGATGCGTAAACAAGGCGTGGTGAGTGTGAGTTTTAGTGTGGGAGCAGATGGTTCCTTGTCAGGAGAACGTGTAACAACTTCCTCTGGTGATGAAAGCTTAGATAATGCAGCGCTTGAGGCTGTGAGAAGTGCGAGACCTGTTGGTCCAAAACCCGCGGGATTTGCTTCTTCAGTCAGTGTACCAATTAGCTTCACTATTCAATAGATAAATAAAAAGGCGAACAATAATGTTCGCCTTTCTTTTTGCTAAGCTTAATTAGCCCATACCGTATTTTTTCAATTTCTTACGCAATGTACCACGGTTAATACCGAGCATATTTGCCGCACGGGTTTGGTTACCGCGGGTGTATTGCATAATCATATCTAACATCGGGTGTTCAACTTCCGCTAATACTAATTCGTAAAGATCATTCACATCTTGACCATCTAATTGTGATAAGTAATTGCGTAAAGCTTGTTTTACTGAATCACGTAATGGTTTGTTTGTTACTTGTGATTGAGAGTTTAAAACTGAAACGGTTAACGCTTCAGACGGACTACGTTGTTGTTCTAACATTTTTCTTTATCCAAAATTGAATTTAAAAAATCTTCCAGCACAATTAATTGCTCTTTCGGTTCATTAATTGCGTTAAAAGTCTGTCTAAAAACGGAATCGGGTTGAATTCCCTGTAAATACCAAGCCACGTGTTTGCGGGCTATTCGATAGCCTTTTTGCTCACCATAGAACTGATGAAGTTCTTGAATATGACGCAAAATATGACCGCACTTTTCACGTAAACTTGGTGTTTGAATTATCGTATCATGTTCTACTAGCGCTTCCACTGCTCGGAAAAGCCACGGATTGCCTAATGAAGCACGACCGATCATTATTGCATCGGCACCTGTGTACTCAAGTACCTTTTTCGCTTTCGAGGCAGAATCAATATCACCATTCGCAATAACAGGAATTGAAATGGATTGTTTGACTGCTCGAATATTGTCGTATTCCGCTTCCCCTTCAAATAAGCATTCTTTCGTCCGCCCATGAATGGTTAAAGCTTGAATACCAGATTGTTCTGCAATTTTGCCGATTTGCACACAGTTTCGGTTTGCCTTATCCCAACCTGTGCGAATTTTCAACGTCACAGGCACATCAACGGCATTCACCACTTCTTTTAAAATTTTTTCCACTAAATCAGGAAATTGAAGCAGTGCAGAGCCCGCTAATTTTCGATTTACTTTCTTTGCGGGACAGCCCATATTGATGTCGATAATTTCAGCACCATAGGCTACATTAATTGCTGCAGCTTGGGCCATTTCTAAAGGATCAGAACCTGCGATTTGCACCGCATTTAATCCTAGCTCTTCACTATGTGCTAAACGAAGTTTCGATTTCTCTGTATGCCAAACTTGTGGGTTAGTGGACATCATCTCTGAAAACGTTAATCCCGCGCCATAATGGGCACATAAACGTCGAAAAGGTTGATCCGTGATACCTGCCATGGGTGCCAATAAAATACGATTTTTTAATTCATAAGAACCAATTCGCATTTTATGTTATCCCCAATTACAAGTCCTATCTCCAGCAAGTCAGGTCACAATAGCAACCGACAAGGGGTGCTATATTACGCATTTTTCTTTTTTTTGCAAAGTGAATTTTGTTCAAAAAATGCACTTTTTTTAATTGACAAAAAGAAATTAAGCCGATTTTAATTTACCTGTAATACGGCACCATTCCTCTTTCACTGCAACAGGATCTAAATCAAAGGATTGTGTATAAGCATCACATACCGATTGTGCTTGTGTTTCTAAAATGCCAGATAGTCCTAGATCCCCGCTCTCTTTCACTAATTGGGAGATAATTGGGTAAAGTTCTTTTAATGGACCAGCAAGAATATTCGCCACAACGACATCTGCTTTTAAATCGGCAGGTTTATCATCGGATAAGAAAAGCTGAAGACGGTCTGCCACACCATTTTGTTCCGCATTATTACGACTAGCGAGAATCGCTTGTGGATCGATATCAATACCGATTGCATCTTTTGCCCCTAATTTAAGAGCTGCAATGGCAAGAATGCCTGAACCACAGCCAAAATCAATGACGGTTTTGCCTGTTAAATCTAAACCATCTAACCACTCTAAACAAAGTGCAGTTGTCGGGTGGGTACCTGTCCCGAAAGCTAAACCAGGATCAAGCATCACATTCACCGCATTTTGGTCCGGTACTTCACGCCAGCTTGGGCAAATCCATAAGCGTTTGCCAAATTGCATTGGGTGGAAGTTATCCATCCATTCACGTTCCCAGTCTT
>CAKAQT010000187.1:0-3078 GCA_916720325.1 Parahaemophilus parainfluenzae | reverse complement strand
TTGTACATTAATGTGTAGCATCGCCCTGCCCCAATTTTTTCTGCATCCGTTTGCTCAATGCTTCGGAAAGCAATAAAGAAATTAATGAAAGGATCACCGCAAACAAGCAAAGGCGCGCAGTTTGTGATTCCGCACCTGGTGTTTGGATAAATGAATACATCGCTAAAGGAATGGTTTGGGTTTCCCCTGCAATATTGGAAACGAAAGTAATGGTTGCGCCAAACTCACCTAAAGAACGAGCAAAACCTAATACTAAACCCGCCAATACGCCAGGTAGGGAAAGAGGCAACGTGATTGTAAAAAAGACTCGCCAAGGCGAAGCGCCAAGTGTTTGTGCAGCTTGCTCTAATTTAAAATCAATGCTTTCCAAGGAAAGGCGAATTGCCCGCACGACCAATGGAAATGCTACTACCGCAGAAGCTAATACGGCACCTTTCCAGCTAAAACCAAAAGATAAACCAAACCATTGGTATAAATACTTACCAATAAAGCCGTTACGTCCCATAGCAACGAGTAATAAATAACCAATTACCACTGGCGGTAGCACTAACGGCAGATGAATAATTCCTGTAATCAGTGACTTACCGTAGAATTCCTTACGAGCCAGCAGCCAAGCGATAAAAATCGCAAAAGGTAAACTCCAAAGCATAGAACTCAATGCGACACTCATGCTTAGGTGAATCGCATCCCATTCCATCGGGCTTAATTGAAACCAAGAGAGCAAAATATTTCCTTGTGTATATATCGATATGACGAAATTTCTTTAGAGATAACAAAAAGGACAGTTTCCTGTCCTTTCTTTATAAAGTCTGAGCTCATTATTTCACAGAGAATCCATATTCAACAAATATTTTTTTCGCTGCACTCGATTCTAAGTAGTTAAGGAAATCACGGGTATCCGCATTGTCATGATCTTTTAAAATCGCGACTGGATATTCAACCGGTTTATAACTGTCTTTCGGGAATACACCTACTGCTTTCACGTCTTTACTCACTTTTGCATCAGTGCTATACACGATACCATAAGGCGCTTCAGCGCGTTCAACTAAGGCTAACGCGCCACGTACGTCTTTCGCACGCGCTAATTTATCTTTAACTTGATCCCATAAATTTAATTTCGTTAATGATTCTTCTGCATATTGTCCTGCAGGAACATGCGCAGGATCACCCACAGATAAATAGCTGTCTTTTAAGCCTTTAATCCATTCACCTTTAGCAATATCCACTGAATTAACCGCACTTTTAGCCGGTGCAATTAATACTAATTCATTACCCGCTAATACTTTTTCCGTTTCTTTTACGGTGAGATTTTTATCTGATAAATATTTCATCCATTTGTTGCTAGCTGAAATAAATAAGTCTGCAGGTGCACCTTCTTCAACTTGTTTGGCAAGGGTTGAAGAAGAAGCAAAAGAGAAAACGACGGTATTATTTGGCTTTTCAGTTTGGTATTGATCCGCAATTTGTTGTAACGCATCAGTCATTGAAGCTGCAGCAAATACAGTCACTTTTGCTGATGCAGCAAAAGATACCCCCATACCCGCAATTAAAAGTGCGGTTGCAAATTTAGTTAATTTCATTATTTATCTCCTATATAAATGAAACTATATATAAAAAAATATACTGCGGATAAATTATAACTTGAATTTTTAAATAAGCATACAGAAAAACTTAAAGATCAAGTAAAATAAACAGAATTGTGTATTAGGAGGAGATGATGAAACAAACTGAAATTTTACTGACGATCAAACTTCATCAAGAATTATTTATTGATCCAAAACGAGTTCGCCTCTTAAAAGAAATTAAAGAATGTGGCTCAATCAACCAAGCGGCTAAAAACGCTAAAGTGAGCTATAAAAGTGCTTGGGATCACCTTGAGGCAATGAATAAAATCAGCCCCAAACCGCTTTTAGAACGTAATATCGGTGGGAAAAATGGGGGTGGCACTTCATTAACTACTTATGCTGAGCGTTTGCTGCAGCTTTATGATTTACTCGAACAAACACAAGAGCACGCGTTCCATATTCTGCAAGATGAGACGATCCCGTTAAACAGCCTGCTTTCAGCAACAGCAAAATTCTCCTTACAAAGTAGCGCTCGCAATCAATTTTTCGGTAAAGTGGCAAGCCAACATATTGTGGATTCCCGCTGCATTGTTGCAGTAAACATTCAGGATTTAGCTTATCCATTACATGTTTCAATCACAATGCGCAGCGCTGAGCGCCTCAGACTCATTACTGAAAAAGAAGTGATGGTCATGTTTAAAGCCCCTTGGGTGAAAATTAGCGCCACCCCATTAGAAGAAAAAAATAACCTTTTCCAAGCGACGATTCTTTCTATGCAGAATGAAGAAGCGATTTTGCAAATAAAGGACAGCTCAATTGAATTTTGTGCGAGTATTCATAGCAAAGATGGTTGGAAAGTGGGACAAGATGTGTGGTTACACGTGGATCCTGAACAGATCATTTTAGCAACATTGAAGTAATCTTAGAAACAAAAAGTGCGGTCAAAATTAACCGCACTTTTTTATTTTCGCTTATAACGCGATCTCATCAATCGAACGCCCAAAACTTGGCAAAAAGACCTGTAAAAAATAATCCATTTCTTGGCTGTGCCATTGTTCCATTAAATTTTCTAAGCGTTTTTTCGCTGTTTTAAATTCGTGGTTACCATGCTCTAATTCAAATTGAGCTTTGATATAGGCACAAATCAAATCTGCTTGTTTTACTATATGCTTTTCTTCCGGGCTAAATTGCTCACTATCTAAATATGGTGCAAAACTATCTTGTAATTCTGTCGGGAGCAAACTAATTAAATGCAATTCTGCAGCCGCTTCAATGTCTTTGTAAGCATGAGTGATTTCAGAATTGAAATACTTAATTGGGGTTGGCAGATCACCCGTAAAAATTTCAGAGGTATCATGATACATCGCCATCACCGCAATACGCTCAGGATTTACTTCCCCACCAAAAAATTGATTTTTAATAATGGCTAAGGCTTGTGCTACAAAAGCAACTTGCAGGCTATGCTCTGCTAAGTTTTCCTTTTCAATATTGCGCATCAATGACCAACGCTGAA
>CAKAQT010000186.1:0-3092 GCA_916720325.1 Parahaemophilus parainfluenzae | reverse complement strand
TATTAAGTGCTGAAGAGCAACAACAGCTAGAAGTTGCCTTAAATGAATTATTAATCGAAGTGCGGTCAAATCCACAAGCGATTTTACAAGATGATGCAGAAGATATTCATAGCTGGGTAGAAAGTAAGCTTATCGATAAAGTGGGTAATTTAGGTAAAAAATTACACACGGGGCGTAGCCGTAATGACCAAGTTGCACTCGATATCAAAATGTGGTGCAAACAGCGTGTAATCGAGTTACAAGAGTCTGTTCGTAATCTTCAACGCCACTTGGTACAAACTGCTGAAAATACGCAAGATGCGGTGATGCCGGGGTATACTCATTTACAACGTGCTCAACCAATTACTTTTGCCCATTGGTGTATGGCTTATGTGGAAATGTTTGAGCGTGATTATTCACGTCTCGCTGATGCTTATAAACGCATGAATAGCTGTCCATTAGGCAGTGGTGCACTTGCAGGAACAGCCTATGCGGTCGATCGTGAACAATTAGCATCAGATTTAGGTTTTGCTTTTGCGACGCGTAATAGCTTGGATAGCGTCTCTGATCGTGACCATATTGTGGAATTGCTTTCAACAGCTTCTTTAAGTATGGCGCACCTTTCCCGCTTTGCGGAAGATATGATTATTTTCAACAGTGGTGAAGCGAATTTTGTGGAATTATCGGATCGTGTAACTTCTGGTTCCTCTTTAATGCCACAAAAGAAAAATCCAGATGCTTGTGAATTGATTCGTGGTAAAGCGGGCCGTGTAATGGGTGCATTAACCGGTATGTTGATGACCTTAAAAGGTTTACCGTTAGCGTATAACAAAGATATGCAAGAAGACAAAGAAGGGATCTTTGATGCGTTAGATACCTGGCAAGATTGCGTAGATATGGCGACTTTTGTACTAGATGAATTAAAAGTGAATACCGACCGTACACGCGAAGCTGCCTTAAAAGGTTACTCAAATGCAACAGAGCTAGCAGATTATCTTGTGGCAAAAGGTGTACCATTCCGTGATTCTCATCATATTGTCGGTGAGACCGTGGTTTATGCGATTGAAAAAGGCAAAGCCTTGGAAGACTTAACCATTCCTGAATTCCGTCAATTCAGTGATGTGGTAGGGGATGATGTATATGACATTCTTTCACTACAATCTTGTTTAGATAAACGTTGTGCGAAAGGTGGGGTTTCACCACTTCGAGTGGCAGAAGCGATTGCAGAAGCAAAAGCGAGATTAGCTTAATTAGCGCAAATAAAAAGAGCGGTCAAAAAATGTTGTGTTTTTTGACCGCGCTTTCGTTTTTATGGCGTAGGTGGATCCATTAATTCAAGGATTTTATCGGTAGGCTCTTTTATATCGAAACTCGATCCCATTAATAATGAAAAAGTCTCGTCATTTCGTTTACAAGCAGCATGAGAAATTAGCTTACCTTTCTTATTACGCAAATCGATAGTAACTTGACTGATGCTCGTCTTATCTACTGCTCTTTCTTTTATTATCGTCCACAACTGATTATTTTCTGTTGGTGGAAGAAAAAGAGTCGCTTCTGTGGCATAAGCTTGTAAGTAAGCATTATCTATCGTTTGATCAGCCACATTCACATCGTTTTTCATGTAAGTGAATGTTTTAAGATTATTTAGCGCGACCCAAAGTTTTTCCCCTTTGGTGCTTTCACATTTTACAACATCAATGACGCTATCACCGAGATTCATAGCATTCTCATTTGCGAACGAACATAGTGGAATGGCAGCCAAAAATACCCACAGATATTTATTCATTAAATTAATCTCTAAAGTTATTAAATTGGAATGGTTGGCCTAATTCAGCGCCTTTCACCAATTGAATAACAGCTTGTAAATCATCACGAGATTTTCCGGTTACGCGTACTTGTTCACCTTGAATTTGAGTTTGAACTTTGATTTTTGAATCTTTCACTAATTTAGTGATTTTCTTCGCCATCTCTGGTTCAATCCCTTGTTTTAATTTGATTTCTTTGGTGTAAAGTTTACCGTGATGTTCACTTTCTGTTGGAATATCCAATGAGCTATGCTCAATGCCACGTTTTACAAACGCACCAATTAAGATTTCAATTAATTGTTCTAATTGGAAATCTGATTCGGTCGTCACTTTCACGGTTTCGCTTTTTTCATTTAATTCAATGACCGCTTCCACGCCACGAAAATCATAACGTGTACTTAATACGCGGTTTGCATTTTCAACCGCATTACGCACTTCGTGCATAGTAATTTCAGATACGATGTCAAAAGATGGCATAAGTTTTCTCCCAAAATGAATTAAATTCGATCATTTGCACTTAAAAGACATAAAAGTGCGGTTAAGTCAGCAAAGTTTACCACAATTTGTGCTTGTTGTTGCACCTTCGGTTTGGCATGGAATGCTACGCCTAATCCGGCGACCTTCATCATCGCCAAATCATTGGCGCCATCACCAATAGCAAGGGTATTTTTGCGTGGAATGTTGTATTCTTCAGCGAGTTTTTGCAAGGTATTCGCTTTGTATTGTGCATCGACTACGCTACCTTTTACATTTCCAGTCAGTATTCCATCAATAATTTCAAATTGATTAGAAGCCGCGAAGTCGAGGTTTAATAAGTTTTTTAAGTAATCGGCGAAATAGGTAAAGCCACCGGAAGCGATGGCAGTTTTCCAACCATGTTGTTGTAATGTCTTAATGGTTTCAATTAAGCCAGGCATTAACGGTAATTTTTCACGCACTTGTTGCAAAATACTTTCTGGTGCACCTTTAAGTGTTCCCACACGGCGACGCAAACTTTGTTCAAAATCGAGCTCGCCACGCATGGCACTTTCAGTAATGGCAGAAACTAACTCACCTGTGCCGGCCAGTTTGGCGATTTCATCAATGCACTCAATTTGAATCGCCGTAGAATCCATATCCATCACCAATAGACCTTTTTCTGATAATTTTGCATCAAAATCCAGTTTAGCGATGTCTAATTGCAGGTCGTGAGCATGGGCAATAAAATCGGTGAGCCATTTGCCTTTTAAAAGGACAACGGTATTTTTTTCAACGTTCCATGCATCAAAACACAGGAAAGATTGACCGCACTTTTGTTGGAATTCGAGT
>CAKAQT010000185.1:0-3129 GCA_916720325.1 Parahaemophilus parainfluenzae | reverse complement strand
GTCTTACTGATTGCCATTCAGATGGCTTCGGTATCGCTTTTTTTGAAGGTCGTGGAGTGCGTATTTTTCGCGATAACCACGCTGCGTCTCAATCCCCGATTGCGGATTGTGTAAAACAATACAACATTAAATCGCTCAATGTGATTGCCCATATTCGCAAGGCAACACAAGGCGGTGTCACCATTGAGAACACCCATCCCTTTATTCGTGAAATTTGGGGACAAAATTGGGTGTTTGCTCACAACGGTAATTTAAAAGAATTACCAGATATGTCTGAGAGTTTCTGTCAGCCTATTGGCTCAACTGATTCAGAAGCCGCATTTTGTTATATAGCGGAATACTTGAAAAATCGTTTCCGTCGTAAACCGTCTGAAATGGAAATTTTTGAAGCTATTCAAGACATTACTAAAGAGCTCTCACAAAAAGGCACCTTTAACTTCATTCTTTCAAACGGAGAATGGATGATTGCCCACTGCTCAACCAATTTGCATTACTTAACACGTAAAGCCCCTTTTGGTAAAGCGCACCGCATTGATGATGATGGCGTCATCGATTTTAATGATTACGCAAAAGATGGCGACAAAGTCACCATTATTACGACTTTCCCTCTCACCAAAGATGAACCTTGGGTTAAAATGGAACATGGTGGTTTCGTATTCTTCAAAGAAGGAGACAAAATTGCTGAGGTCGTCGGTGTGGCTAAAGAAATGGAAGATGATGGTACATTAGGCAATCGCGCAGCAGCCTAATAACAAATCACAATAAAAAGTGCGGTCAAAAACATCAGAGATTTTGACCGCACTTTTTTATCTGCAATTAACGCATTGTCACAAATTCTTCAGAACCTGTTGGGTGAATTGCCACCGTATTATCAAAGTCTGCTTTAGTTGCACCCATTTTGATTGCCACCGCAAAACCTTGAATCATTTCATCCACACCAAAACCAATGCCGTGTAAGCCCACGATTTTCTCTTCTTTGCCGACACACACTAATTTCATCCGACAAGGTTGACGATGTTCAGTGACAGCGGTGTACATTGCTGTGAAAGAGGATTTATATACTTTCACATTTTCTTCGCCATATTGCTCAATCGCTTGCGGTTCAGTTAAACCCACTGTACCAATTGGCGGATGGCTGAACACAACCGTTGGCACAAGATTGTAATCCAAATGCTCATTTGGTTTGTTATTGAATAAACGCTCAGATAAACGACGACCTGCCGCCACGGCAACTGGTGTTAATTCAATACCACCTTCGATAATATCACCTACCGCATAAATGCCAGGTACGTTTGTATTTTGATATTTATCGACAATAATTTGTCCGCGTGAATTGGTTTTCACACCGGTTACTTCAAGATTAATCACATCCGTTGCCGGTTCACGACCAATCGCCCAAATTAACGTATCCACTGTAGTTTCACGGCCATCTTGTAATTTCAAGGTAAGCGAACCATCCGCATTTTTAACCACTTCTTCAGGCAACGCTTTAGTATGTAATTGGATACCATCTTGTTCTAACACTTCAACTAAGGTTTCGACAATCAATGGATCTTGATTACGCAATGGAGCATGTTGGCGCACAAATAAATGGGTTTCGCTGCCTAAGCTATTTAAAACACCCGCTAATTCAACTGCAATATAACCTGCGCCTACTACTGCGACACGTTTTGGTAATTCATTTAAAGCAAATACACCATTTGAATCAATCCCATATTCTGCGCCTTTTACCGCAGGAATACTCGGACGGCCACCCGTCGCAATTAAGATATGATCTGCAGTCACTAATTCTGTTGAACCATCTGCATAGCTCACTTCAATCGTTTTCGCATCTTTAAAACGTGCAAAACCATTTAGAACATCCACGTTATTTTTCGCTAACACATTATTGTAAGACGCATGAATACGACCGATGTAAGCTTGACGGCTCTCGACTAATTTCGCGTAATCAAACTTTTTCACTTCTACATCAAAACCATAAGCAGGTGCATAGTTATTAATGGCTTCTGCAACTTGTGCGCCATAGAACATCACTTTTTTCGGTACACAACCTACGTTTACGCAAGTACCACCGAGATGTTTTGCTTCAATAATTGCACATTTTTTGCCATAGCTTGCCGCACGGTTAATTGAAGCAATCCCACCGGAGCCGCCACCGATCGCAATATAATCATAATGTTTAGTCATTTTCATTATCCTTTTTTACTCATTGGAATTTTGCTCTATTGTGCCTAAATGTGAATAAGAAGGCTATAAATTAGTGTAATTGGAATTGTCTATACTCGGTCTAATCAATAAATATGTCCAATCTAAATGGCGAAAAAACCAATATTTTTCACGATAATACAAGCTGTCATTTTTATTATCCCAAGGCTTCTGTGTGGAGCTATAATGAATAATAATTGGTTCAGTGCTTAGATTAACAAATTTATCGCTGTACTTTCTTTTTATTAATTCAATGTAATGAACCTGACAATTCTCATTTAAACTATAATATTTTGCTTTATCTCTCAAAAGAATATTTAAAATACATTGGTCGCCAAACAGGACTTTATCAGAAAACTTCTCTGCAAGCGTAAGTAATATATCAACCAAATGATTTTCTCGCCATTTCACGGTATCAATGAGCAATACACCGCTATTAAAATAATTAGTTGAAACATTCGCATCTAGATAGGGAAAAGAAAAGTTGTCCCAGGCACAATAATCTTTCACTACACCAACAGGCGCCCCCTCAAGATCACTATAATAAAAGTCAGCTAACGAACCATTTACAATAATATCAGCATCTAAATACAACACACGCTCTTGATTAATAAGGTTTGGGATCAATAGCCTATAGTAGCTGCTTGATGAAGAAATATGCGCTAAGGTTTTATAATTTTTAAAAACATCATCAGAAATATGTACCGGAAAAAGCTGATATCCCATTTTCCCCAGCTTCAGCTGAATGCCTTCAAACCATTCCTTAGGAATATCATTATGTAATACATAAAAATTAACACATTTATTATGATAACAAATAGATTTAATCAAGGTTTCTAAGTGTGGTGTGTATTTTGCATCAACAGCAAACGCAATATTCATATAATCATTAGTTGAATTGGACATGTTCGATTCCTAGGTTTA
>CAKAQT010000184.1:0-3134 GCA_916720325.1 Parahaemophilus parainfluenzae | reverse complement strand
AACCATTTTCCAATTAAATTCGCAATTCGACTTGGTTGCTCCACCATATCACACACAAGCCAATCAATATGCTTACGTTTTGGTGGTTGGAATTTAAATCCATCTTCTGGGCAATGTTCTATTCTGCCAGTATCATGTAAGCTCGCCGCCATTTTGCCGTGATCAACCGCATACACAAATAAACCACGTTTCACTAATTGATAAGTCCAGCCGCCAGGACAAGCACCGAGATCGACCCCAACCATATTTTCATTCAAGCGTTTACTTTCTTCATTTCGAGGAATAAAGGTTAAAATCGCTTCTTCCAATTTTAAAGTTGAACGGCTTGGTGCATCCGCTGGGAATTTTAAACGTGGGATTCCCATAAAGTGGGTGGAATTATTACCAAGATAGGAATACCCCACATAGCAACAATTCGGCTGCGTGAAAAAACAATGCAAAATTTGACCGCACTTTGCATTCGGTTTGCCTTGTAACCAACCTTTCTTTTTCAATGCTTGGCGCAACGGTACGGTAAATTTTCGGCAAAATGTCGAAAGCTCTTTGGCTTCATTCGTATCTGCTGTTTCAACAAATAGCTCTACCGCTTGCTTAAGATTAATGTCTTCTGCAATGCGTTCATATTGAGCCAGAATTGGCGAAATACGATCTTGAGGATCCAGGTTTTCTAAGAGATCTGACACGACGATCATTTGGCGCGCAAAAATCAAACGATTAAAAGGGATTTCTCGCGCTAAACGATCTGCATCACCTGGTTGATAGCATTCAAAAATGACATAACCGCTGTTTTCTAGCACGCGAGCAAAACCAAATACGCCACGCTCAGAAGCGCGGTCAGTAATTTCTGCGGCCACTTCTTTTTCAAAGCCAATTCGACAATATAAGGCTAATTTATTCATATTTTCCCTAATTTTATTGAATCTTTAATCCATGTTCTAAAGGCTTGAATCTGTTCATCATCTAAACGATCTAAATGATTGACTACATAGAATGATTTCGGATCCCGTAATTCGGTTGGTAACACAATTTGCAGATGACCATTTTCAATTTCTTGCTGAGCCAAAATACGATTAGCTAGCACGATACCCTGACCATGAACGGCAGCTTGTAATGCCATAAAGGTATGGCTAAATAATGGACCTTGCTGAATATTCAAATCATCTAATTTGAGATAATCTGCCATCGCTTGCCAGTTATCTCGAGTATGTGTGTGAATCAGCGTGTGCTTTTTCAAATCATCTGGACGGCGAACGGGAATTTTCTCAAGCAATGAAGGTGCCGCCAAAATCACTAAGTTTTCTTCACCTAACCGATCGACTTGTAAATTTTCCCAATCGCCTTTGCCATAATAAATGGCAATATCAATTTCTTTATTCAATAAACCTTCATCTTGATCGACGCCCTTCAAGCGTACTTCAATTTCAGGGTGTTGCTTATTAAAATCACTCAAATGTGGCACAAGCCATTGAATACCAAAGGTTTGTGGCACACTAATTGCCAAATGTGGCTCTGCTTTAAGTGTTAATAAACGTTCAGTCGCTTCATTTAATTTTCGCAAGACTTTGTTAATATCAACAAAATAGGCTTTCCCAAATTCCGTCAATTCGAGTGAACGATTTTTGCGTATAAAAAGCTCGACACCTAAAAAATCTTCTAATAATTTTATTTGATGGCTCACTGCGGCTTGTGTCACAAAAAGTTCATCAGCAGCCTTTGTAAAACTTAAATGTCGAGCAGCTGATTCGAAAGACTTCAATGAATTCAGGGGAGGCAAACGTTTATACATAATTCTTCCCAACGGCTAAATTTTAGTTTATAATGAAAAAGATTCAATTCGGATTAGTTTTTTTTATGCATCAAATAAAAAAACATCATTTGTCCTTCCATTACCTTCTACCTACAATACACACATACTTAATGATTGGTAATTCCTTACAAGTTAATGAGTTTCAGACTTAAGTATGATGTTGTGTTTGCATATAGTTCGGTTCTCCGAACTGGAGTAACAATTAAGTTACTCATTTACTTCCTGTATATATTAAACCATTCTGGTTAAGCGCTGCTCGTTTCGAGCGGCGTTTTTTTATTTCAGCCATTCTAACATAAGCAAAATTTTATTTCCTGACCTACTTCAAAAATTTGAGAATCCAATAAAAATTTTGAGAAATCACAATATTTTTGTGTTTAAAGGTTTTCATAGTAGCCGTTATGGTGTAGATTAACTGCATTTCCATTCATAAAATTATTTATACAAATTAAGGAAGCAAAATGAAAGACTTAGACTGGAACAATCTTGGATTTAGTTATATCAAAACAGATTATCGCTTCATCGCACATTGGAAAGATGGTAAATGGGATGAAGGAAAACTTACCACTGATAATATGCTACATATCCACGAAGGTTCAACGGCAATTCACTACGGTCAACAATGCTTTGAAGGCTTAAAAGCCTATCGTTGTAAAGATGGTTCAATCAACTTATTCCGTCCTGATCAAAATGCAAAACGTATGCAACATACCGCAGATCGTTTATTGATGCCTCAAGTGCCAACAGAATTATTTATCCGTGCTTGTAAAGAAGTGGTGAAAGCAAACCAAGAATGGTTAGGTCCTTACGGTTCTGGCGCGACATTATATTTACGTCCATTCCTCTTTGGTACGGGGGCGAATATCGGCGTGAAAACCGCACCTGAATTTATTTTCTCTGTATTCTGCTGCCCAGTAGGCGCATATTTCAAAGGTGGTTTAGCACCATCTAACTTCATTACGACTGATTACGACCGTGCTGCTCCGATGGGAACCGGTGGCGTAAAAGTGGGGGGGAACTATGCGGCAAGCTTGCTTCCACATGAACTAGCCGCAGAACAAGGTACACCAGAACGTAAATTTGCAGACGCGATTTACCTTGATCCTAAAACTCACACTAAAATTGAAGAAGTGGGTGCGGCAAACTTCTTTGGTATCACCAAAGATAATAAATTTATCACGCCAGCATCTGAATCCATTTTACCAAGTATCACGAAATACTCATTACTTCACATTGCAAAAGAACGTTTAGGTATGGAAGCCATTGAAGGTGATGTGTATATCGATCAACTTGATCAATTTGCCGAAGCGGGGGCTTGTGGTACTGC
>CAKAQT010000183.1:0-3189 GCA_916720325.1 Parahaemophilus parainfluenzae | reverse complement strand
AATTGGCGGAATGGACGGGACTCGAACCCGCGACCCCCTGCGTGACAGGCAGGTATTCTAACCAGCTGAACTACCACTCCGCTAAGTGCTGGGTATAATAATGATGAACGTTAAAACCGTCAATCTTTTTTTTCTTTTTTATGTTTATCTGATTAATAGATGACCGATTAATGTGATGTTTCATCCCCCGTACGAATCGACCAAAAACATTTGCCATCGCTTTTTTTATTGACCAGTTTAATGAAATCTAAATGGGCTTGGAGTTCATCATCAGTGGGGTGTAACACTTTTAAATTTTGCGAAAAATTGACCGCACTTTGAAGATCTTGAACATTGGCTGTCGTTTGGATAATCGAACTATCCGCATGCTCTTCATCAAATAAGCTGGTTTGCCCACCAGTCATGGACAAATAAACGTCAGCTAAAATCTCCGCATCCAGTAACGCACCGTGGAGTGTTCGTTTGCTGTTATCAATACCTAAACGATCACACAACGCATCTAAGCTATTCCGTTTTCCTGGGTACATCTGGCGCGCCATTTGCAACGTATCGGTGACTAGGCAAATGTCGGTCGTTTTGATATCTAACCCAAGTTTACGGAATTCATAGTCCATAAAGCCCACGTCGAAGGGGGCGTTGTGAATCAGTAGTTCAGCACCACGAATGTATTCAATAAAGTCTTGTGCAATCGTTTTGAAATCCGGTTTATCCGCCAGCATTTCATCCGTAATACCGTGAACTTTAATGGCATCGGGATCAACCAAACGATCCGGCTTAATATAAATGTGAAAATTATTGCCCGTATATTTACGGTTGATCATTTCCACCGCGCCAATTTCAATAATGCAATGTCCTTCGTAATGCGCACCAATTTGGTTCATACCGGTGGTTTCAGTATCCAGTACAATTTGGCGATCCGGATTTATCATTGTTCTACCTATCTGTTTCCTTTAAAATACTGCCTATTTTACACAAGCTCGAATTAGTTATGCAAAAACAGATTGAAATTTTTACGGATGGATCTTGCCTAGGCAATCCGGGAGCCGGTGGCATAGGGATTGTCCTGCGCTATAAACAGCATGAAAAACATATTTCAAAAGGGTATTTCAAAACTACCAATAATCGCATGGAATTACGAGCAGTGATTGAGGCTTTAAATAGCTTAAAAGAGCCTTGCCATGTGACGCTTTATAGCGATAGCCAATATATGAAAAATGGCATCACACAATGGATTTACAATTGGAAGAAAAACAATTGGAAAGCGAGTACGGGCAAAGCGGTAAAAAATCAGGATTTATGGATTGCGTTAGATCAGGCGATTCAAACCCATAACATTGATTGGCAGTGGGTGAAAGGCCATTCTGGCCATCGTGAAAATGAAATTTGTGATGAATTAGCCAAACAAGGCGCAGAAAACCCAACTTTAGAAGATATTGGTTACGAAGGGTAGTCTGCACCTGGTTTTAAAGTGCGGTTATTCTTGATAACGAATTAAACCTTCCTGCTGTGTGGTGGCAATTAATGTGCCATCTGCAGCAAAAATTTGTCCTCTCGCTAAACCACGTCCGGCAAAAGCATTGTTACTTTCAATGGCATGTAAGTGCCAATTATTTAAATTGAAAGGGCGGTGGAACCAAATGCTGTGGTCGATTGTAGCCACTTTCATCCCTTTCTGTAAAAAGCCTTTCCCATGTGGGTGAAGTGCGGTCAAAATACAGTGGAAATCAGAAAAATAGGCCAAGAGACATTGTTGTCTCTGCAAATCTAATGGTGCTTCGCCATTGGTTTTAAACCAAGCATATTGTTCGGGCGGCAGTTTTCGACCATCAAATGGATTGTTCAAATATCGGCTATGAATCTGAAATGGTCGCTCTTGAGCAAATTTTTCACTCAAGCTTTCAGGCAAAGTCTGCGCCACTTTTAACATGATTTCGTGCTCATCAATACATTGTTCTGGCCCCGGCACTTGCGGCATAACGGATTGATGGTCAAATCCTTCTTCAGGTACTTGAAATGACGCGGTAACGTGACAAATCACATTTTTATGTTGAATGGCTTTTACGCGTAATGCAGAGAAGTTACGTCCTTCATGTAAAGTTTCCACATCATAAATAATCGGGTATTGACTGTCGCCAGGCGCTAAAAAGTAAGCATGACAAGAGTGGAGTACACGCTCAGTAGGTGCAACCTGCATTGCAGCAGACAGAGATTGAGCGACTACTTGACCGCCAAACACTTGACGGAAACCTAAGTCTTCACAGGCTCCGCGAAAGATAAGATCATCAATTTTTTCTAATTTTAACAATTCGATGAGCTGATTTAATTTATCCGACATTGTTTTTTCCTTTTATAAATACAAAAAGACCGCATAGTTATGCGGTCTGAAGTGTTTTTATACGTTAAAGCGGAAGTGCATGACATCACCATCTTGAACGATGTAGTCTTTACCTTCTAAGCGCCATTTACCTGCCTCTTTTGCTCCGTTTTCACCTTTGAATTGGATGAAGTCATCGTAAGCAATTACTTCTGCACGGATGAAGCCTTTTTCAAAGTCTGTGTGGATTACAGCAGCGGCTTTAGGGGCGGTTGCGCCAACAGAAACTGTCCATGCGCGCACTTCTTTCACACCAGCAGTAAAGTAGGTTTGAAGATTTAATAAGGCATAACCTGCACGAATTACACGGTTTAAGCCTGGTTCTTCAATGCCAAGATCTTGTAAGAATTCGATTTTTTCATCATCATCAAGCTCAGCAATTTCTGCTTCAATCGCCGCACATACAGGCACCACAACAGAGCCTTCTTTTTCTGCAAACTCACGTACTTTGTCTAAATACGGGTTATTTTCAAAACCGTCTTCATTTACGTTCGCAATGTACATGGTTGGTTTTAATGTGAGGAAGTTATAGCTTTTAATTGCTAATAACTCATCTTTATCTAAAGGAACAGAACGAATCATGCCTGCTTCAGAAAGTACAGGAAGGATTTTTTCCATCACCGACAGTTCAAATTTTGCATCTTTATCGCCACCTTTAGCACGTTTTTGTAAACGTTGGATGGCACGTTCACAGCTGTCTAAGTCAGCAAGGGCTAATTCAGTATTAATGGTTTCGATATCACTTAATGGGTCGATTTTCCCCGCAACGTGCACGATGTCATCATTTTCAAAACAACGAACAACATGACCAATTG
>CAKAQT010000182.1:0-3217 GCA_916720325.1 Parahaemophilus parainfluenzae | reverse complement strand
CGTGAACTTAAATTTGCTCAAGAGCGTTACTGGCGTGGCGAAATTGCAGAAGCGGATTTATTAGATATTGCAAAAAGATTACGTGAACTTAACTGGCAACACCAAGCCAAGGCAAATGCTGATTTTGTCGCGGTGGCTGATTTCACACTTTACGATCATATTTTAGATTTACAAGTGGCAACAGGTGCAATTCCTGCTCGCTTTGGTTTCGATAGCCAAAACTTAACACTCGATCAATATTTCCAGTTGGCGCGTGGCAATAAAACCCAATTTGCGATTGAAATGACAAAATGGTTCGATACCAACTACCACTATCTTGTACCAGAATTCCATAAAGAGACACAATTTAAAGCCAATCCCGCACATTATGTGACTCAAATTCGTGAAGCTAAAGCACTTGGGTATCAAGTTAAACCAACAATCGTTGGTCCACTCACCTTCCTTTGGTTAGGTAAAGAAAAAGGCGCTGCATTTAATCGCTTTGATTTATTAGCAAAACTCGTACCAGTTTATGTTGAAATTTTAAATGCGTTAGCTGCAGAAGGCGTAGAATATATTCAAATTGATGAACCCGCTCTCACCTTAGATTTACCGACAGAATGGATTGCTGCTTATAAAGCGGTTTACGCTACGTTTGCTGAACAAGTGAAAGCGAAATTATTGCTTGCGACTTATTTTGGTTCTGTGGCAGAACATGCTGATTTGTTAAAAGCCTTACCTGTTGCAGGTTTACATATTGATTTAGTACGTGCACCTGAACAACTTGTTGCCTTTGCGGATTACGACAAAATCTTATCTGTGGGTATCATTGATGGTCGTAATATTTGGCGTGCAAACTTAAATCAAGTGTTAGATGTGGTTGAACCATTAAAAGCAAAATTAGGCGATCGTTTATGGATTGCGCCAAGCTGCTCTCTCCTTCATACACCTTATGATTTAGAAGTCGAAACACAGCTACAAGCCAATAAGCCTGAACTCTATCAATGGTTGGCTTTCACGTTACAAAAAATTCAAGAATTACGTGTTATTAAGACTGCACTAGAGCAAGGCCGTGAAGCGGTTCAAGCAGAATTAAATGCTTCTCAAACTGCTGCGGACGCACGTAAAAACTCGGGTGAAATTCACCGCACTTGTGTCGCAGAACGATTAGCAAATCTACCCCAAAATGCTGACCAACGTAAATCGCCATTTGCGGAACGCATTAAATTACAAAATGCGTGGTTAAATTTACCACTTCTGCCAACGACGAATATTGGTTCTTTCCCACAAACAACAGCCATTCGTCATGCGCGTGCCGCCTTCAAAAAAGGCGAACTTAGCTTAGCGGATTACGAAGCTGCAATGAAAAAAGAAATTGAATTCGTTGTACGTGAACAAGAAAAATTAGACTTAGATGTATTGGTACATGGCGAAGCAGAACGTAACGACATGGTGGAATATTTCGGCGAATTACTCGATGGTTTTGCTTTCACCAAATTTGGTTGGGTACAAAGTTATGGTTCACGTTGTGTGAAACCGCCTGTGATTTACGGTGATGTTACTCGTCCAGAACCAATGACGGTACGTTGGTCAGAATATGCCCAAAGCCTAACAAATAAAGTGATGAAAGGCATGCTGACTGGTCCGGTGACGATCTTACAATGGTCTTTCGTGCGTAACGATATTTCTCGTGAAACGGTCTGTAAACAAATTGCGGTTGCGCTTTCTGATGAAGTATTAGATTTAGAAAAGGCAGGCATCAAAGTGATTCAAATTGATGAGCCGGCTATTCGTGAAGGTTTACCGTTAAAACGTGCAGATTGGGATGCTTATTTGAAATGGGCGGGCGAAGCCTTCCGTTTAAGCTCAATGGGTTGCCAAGATGATACCCAAATTCATACGCACATGTGTTATTCCGAATTTAACGACATTCTACCGGCTATTGCAGCCTTAGATGCCGATGTCATTACTATCGAAACCTCGCGTTCTGACATGGAATTACTCACCGCATTTGGTGATTTCAAATACCCGAATGATATTGGCCCAGGTGTATATGATATTCATAGTCCACGTGTGCCTGCGGCAGAAGAAATTGAACATCTTCTTCGCAAAGCATTACAAGTGGTGCCGAAAGAACGTTTATGGGTAAACCCAGACTGTGGTTTGAAAACACGCGGTTGGCCAGAAACGATTGCAGCATTAAAAGTGATGGTTGATGTCACGAAAAAATTACGTGCTGAATTAGCATAAAATCAGTAAAAAGAAAGGCGAACATGAGAGATTATCTCTGTTCGCCTTTTCTTTTAGTTCAAAACAAATTAATTTTTGACCGCACTTTACAGGCTAATATATTCCATTTTCACCTTGCAGAGGCTCTTCAATAACTGCTCTGCCATCTTGCGGTGACTTAAACGCAAAGGCTTCTCTGCAAATACTACTCGCTCAATTTTCGATACATCCAATTGATTTAAATAAGCAAAATTAATTGCTGTTTGCATAGCGGGTAAGCTTGGGTTAAATGCTGCATTTTCTGCATATCGACCACAAATCATTTCCCCATTTTTAAATAAAATGCCAACACCGTGAGGGCTTTTAGAATAAGGTGAATGTGCTCGGTTTGCCCCTAAAATCGCTTTATTTGCCACTTCATCTTCCGTCGTCAATGTGAAACCTTGTTCTTCTTTGTTTAATAGAAGCAAATCAACGCCTAAATCTTTCGGGCCAAAGCTATCGGGTAAATATTGAGGAAGTGGATTATTTTGGCTATGTGGCAAATGGATTTTCAAATCATCCGCTTGATAAAGCTCATTCATAAATTGACGGCAGTGACCGCAAGGCGTGTAATTCACCACGATATCTGTGATGCGAGGTTCATTGCGTAGCCATGCATGGCTAATCGCACTTTGTTCAGCATGGATGGTTTGAGCCATGCTACTACCCTGAAATTCTTGATTCGCACCAAAGTAAAAATCACCACTTTCACCAATCGCAATCGCGCCAACATGAAATTCTGAAATGGGTGTGTGGCTATAACAAGCTGCTACGGGCAAAAGTGCCAAACCTAATTGAACAGGCGTAAGCTTAAATTCATCACAAATTGACCGCACTTTTTCAGCCGGTAAAAAACCTTTCCATTCTTGTTCTTCTAACGCAGAAAGAATTGCATTTGAAAGTGGCGAATCGGCTAATGCTTGTTGAATTTTTTGTTGCATATTAAATCTCCTTATTTTTATATGCC
>CAKAQT010000181.1:0-3219 GCA_916720325.1 Parahaemophilus parainfluenzae | reverse complement strand
CTTATGCAGATTTAGAAAAAGAAACTGTGCGTTGGTGCCGTGAAATGTTACGTAATAGCCCAATTGCATTGCGTTGCTTAAAAGCTGCATTGAATGCAGACTGCGATGGTCAATCAGGTTTACAAGAGCTTGCGGGTAACGCAACCATGTTGTTCTATATGACTGAAGAAGGTCAAGAAGGCCGTAACGCGTTTAACGAAAAACGCGCACCAGACTTCAGTAAATTCAGACGTAATCCTTAATTTGAACATAAAAGTGCGGTTAAAAATCTGTGTGTTTTTAACCGCACTTTTACCATCAAGGAGAATAAGATGGAAACCAAATCATTTAATCTTTATCGTTATTCTATTCCCGTTGATAGTCAGTTAATCTTGCGTGGGCGTTTTTTAAAACGTCGAGAAGGCTTGATTGTACGTGTTGCCTGTAGCCGTGATGGATGGGGAGAAATCGCACCTTTACCAGGGTTTAGCGAAGAAACCTTTGATCAAGCGCAAGAGCAAGCACTTGAATGGCTAACGAATTGGTGTCATGCGAGCTGTGAAGCGCCAAGAGTGCCCCTTGACGGTTGCTATCCTTCTGTTGCTTTCGGTATTAGCACGGCGATGGATGAGATGAAGCGTTATTTAAATGAGGAAGGCAACTATCATACTGCACCGTTGTGCTATGGCGATCCTGATGAGTTGTATGCGGAACTGAATCAAATGCCCGGTGACAAAGTGGCTAAAATTAAAGTCGGTATGTATGAAGCGAATCGTGATGGTTTGATTACGGATATGTTTCTTGAAGCCATTCCTGATTTGCAATTACGTCTAGATGCGAATCGTCAATGGACCTTGGAAAAAGCTTTAAAATTTGCGGAGAAAGTAAAACCGCAACATAGATCTCGTATTCAATTTTTGGAAGAACCTTGTAAAACCCGTGAAGAAAGCCGCCAGTTTGCAGATCAAACAGGCATTAATATTGCTTGGGATGAAAGTGTGCGTGAGCCAGATTTTCTTGTAGAAAAAGAACCGCACTTAAGCGCCATTGTGATTAAACCAACATTGATTGGCTCGTTGCAAGATTGTCAAAAGCTGATTGCTCAAGCGCATAGTTTAGGCATAAAAGCCGTGATCAGCTCGAGCCTTGAAAGTAGTCTTGGATTGACACAACTTGCTCGTATTGCAGCGCAATATACCCCCAATGTAACACCTGGACTGGATACATTGAATTTGATGCAACATCAAGTATTACGTTCATGGCCGGGCTCAGATTTACCGTTAATTGATTTGAATTCAGAATTTATTACCAAAATTGCATAGAGATACGACCACCATTACATAAAAAATCGCTATAATTCGCACAAGTTAAAGGATGTGAAAATGTCAAAAAAATTCAATATTTTGCTGTTAAATGGCCCGAACTTGAATATGTTGGGCGCAAGGGAACCAAAACATTATGGTTCACTTTCATTATCTGCCATTGAAGAAAATGTGGGTAAACTTGCTGAGCAGCATGGTGTGAATTTGGAGTGTTTCCAAGCAAATAGCGAAGAAAAGTTAATTAATAAAATTCATCAAAGTTTTCAGAAAGTGGATTTTATTTTAATTAACCCGGCAGCTTATACGCATACCAGTGTTGCATTGCGCGATGCGTTGCTAGCGGTGTCAATTCCGTTTGTTGAAATTCATTTGTCTAATGTACATAAACGTGAGCCATTCCGTCATCATTCTTACTTTAGTGATGTGGCTGAAGGCGTGATTTGTGGCTTAGGTGCAAAAGGCTATGAGTTTGCGCTTCAATTTGCGTTAGATTTTTTAAATAAAAAAGCATAAAATTTCACAAAATTTACAGATTTTCGCAGAAATTTATCGCAAAGTTCATGATTTTGCGGTAATCTTGCCGACACAAAAACAGGTTTCAAAATGACCGCACTTTGGAAATCAATTCTGAAAGTGCGGTTAACAATTCATTATTATTTTTAGGAAGAACGTATGGACATTCGTAAAATCAAAAAACTGATTGAATTAGTAGAAGAATCGGGTATCACTGAATTAGAAGTGCAAGAAGAAGAAGGTACAGTACGTATTAGTCGTGCAGCACCAGCAGTTGCACCAGCTGCGATTCAATATGCAGCGGCGCCTGTAGCACCTGCTGCGGCTCCTGCAGCTGCTCCTGTGGCAGCGGCGCCTGCTGAAGCGCCAGTGGCTGAAATTTCTGGCCACCAAGTGCGTTCACCAATGGTAGGGACATTCTATCGTAGCCCAAGCCCAGAAGCGAAAGCTTTTGTGGAAGTGGGACAAACAGTCAAAGTAGGCGATGCACTTTGTATCGTTGAAGCAATGAAAATGATGAACCGTATCGAAGCTGATAAAGCTGGTGTGGTTAAAGCAATCTTAGTAAATGATGGCGAAGCGGTTGAATTTGATCAACCATTGATCGTTATCGAATAATCCCTATCAATCTGAAATGGCGAGCTTTCTCGCCATTTTTTCACCCAAGTGGAAATTGTTATGTTAGAAAAAGTTGTGATTGCTAACCGTGGTGAAATTGCACTGCGTATTTTGCGTGCCTGTAAAGAATTAGGCATTAAAACCGTGGCGGTTCACTCTACCGCTGACCGTGATTTAAAACACGTATTACTTGCAGATGAAACAGTTTGTATCGGACCTGCGCCATCTGTAAAAAGTTATTTAAATATTCCTGCGATTATTGCTGCAGCAGAAGTAACCGGTGCGGATGCGATTCACCCTGGTTATGGTTTCCTTTCTGAAAACGCGGATTTTGCAGAGCAAGTTGAGCGTTCTGGTTTTATCTTTATTGGCCCAACAGCGGACGTTATTCGTTTGATGGGGGATAAAGTTTCTGCGATTAAAGCAATGAAAAAAGCGGGCGTGCCTTGTGTACCGGGTTCAGATGGCCCAGTAGGCAGCGATATCGCGAAAAATAAAGAAATTGCAAAACGTATTGGTTATCCAATTATTATCAAAGCATCTGGCGGCGGCGGTGGTCGTGGTATGCGTGTCGTTCGTAGCGAAGATGCACTTGAAGAATCCATTGCGATGACAAAAGCTGAAGCAAAAGCAGCATTTAATAATGACATGGTTTATATGGAAAAATATTTAGAAAATCCACGCCATGTTGAAATTCAAGTTTTAGCGGATACACACGGTAACGCAATCTACCTTGCAGAGCGTGATTGTTCTATGCAACGTCGTCACCAAAAAGTCGTAGAAGAAG
>CAKAQT010000180.1:0-3230 GCA_916720325.1 Parahaemophilus parainfluenzae | reverse complement strand
AATGCTTGCTCTAAGTCAGCTAAAATATCTTGAATATTTTCAATACCGCAAGAAAGACGAATAAGTCCTGCAGAAATCCCCGCTTTTTCTAATTCAGCTTCACTTAATTGGCGGTGCGTTGAAGTTGCTGGATGTAATGCACAAGTCCGAATGTCGGCTACGTGTACTTCACGTGAGGTCATTTGTAATGCGTTTAACCATTTTGCCG
Organism: Parahaemophilus parainfluenzae; assembly: GCA_916720325.1. GTDB lineage: Bacteria > Pseudomonadota > Gammaproteobacteria > Enterobacterales > Pasteurellaceae > Haemophilus_D > Haemophilus_D parainfluenzae_W. The sequence goes on along the minus strand of CAKAQT010000180.1, from coordinate 3,022 downwards.
CGGTTTCTTTATCACCTTTAATCTCAAAGGAAATGACGCCACACAAACCGTTCGGTAAGTATTTTTGTTTGAGTGCGTAATCTGGCGAGCTTGGTAAGCCAGGATAATTCACTTTAACGACTTGCGGATGTTTTTCTAAAAACTCGGCTACAGCCTGTGCATTTTCATAATGACGTTGCATGCGAAGCGCAAGGGTTTCCATACCTACATTTAATAAGAAACTATTTTGTGGAGCCGGGGTTGCGCCCAAATCACGCATTAATTGCACGCGTGCTTTGACAATATAAGCCGCAGGGCCAAAGGTTTCTGTGTAAACCAAACCATGATAAGTTTGGTCTGGCGTGCTTAATTGCGGATATTTGCCGTTATTCCAATTAAAGTTACCGCCATCAGTAATTGAGCCACCTAAGGCAATAGCATGACCATCTAAATATTTAGATGTGCTGTGAATGACCACGTTTGCGCCAAATTCGATTGGACGACAAAAATAGGGCGTTGCAAAGGTATTATCAACTAATAATGGTGCTTCTGCAGCTTTTGCTAAAGCAGCAAATTTTTCTATATCCAACACACGTAAAGCGGGGTTCGCAATGGTTTCAGCAAAAACAGCTTTTGTATTTGGACGAATCGCTTTTTTGAGTTCTTCAAGCGGTAAATCTTGATCCACAAAAGTCACTTCGATACCCATTTTTTTGAATGTATGGGCAAACAAATTGTAAGTACCGCCATACACATAAGAAGAGGAAATAAAATGATCGCCTGCTTCTAAAATATTCAACATCGCATAGAAAACCGCAGATTGACCAGAAGCCGTACACATTGTTGCTACACCACCTTCAAGTGCCGTGATTTTTTCTTCTGCAGCATTTGTTGTTGGGTTTGCTAGGCGAGTATAGAAATAACCGGCTGCTTGTAAATCAAATAACTTGCCAATTTCTTCTGCAGAATCGTAAGTATAAGTGGTGCTTTGTACGATTGGTTGAACACGTGGCTCACCGTTTTTAGGGGTATAGCCAGCATGGAGGCATTTCGTTTCGAATTTCATTGTTTTTTCCTTTGTTGTGTTTGTTTTGGGGTAAAGTGCGGTCGTTTTTTATAAAATTTTACGCACTTTGAGCTTAGCAATGTGGTACAACAGCGATATAAATTTCTACCAAACCATCAGAGTGGTATTTTTCAAAATCCACCGAATAAGCCCGCTTAAGTAAACCTTGTTGTTCTTTTTTCCAGATTAGTTGCCATGTTTGATAAATTTCATCTACTTTGCAACGAAAAACTTCGTAGAAACTCAAATCTTCAATTTCAATCACCGGAATATCTGTCTCTAATACTACTTCACTTGCAATCGCAAAATCATAGTCTGCTAGGTGATTCGTAGCATAATTAAAATAGATGCCATAACAACAGTGACCTTGTGGTAGTTTATCAAGATTGTTTTGCCAAAGGGCTGAGATTATCTCATTTGCTATGTTGTTATTTAAGCGTTGTTGTACGATTGGGTAGAGTTTTAACGCCATTTATCCTCCGGGTTTATTTTTCCTGACTTCACTTTTTTAAATAAAGTCAGGAAAACGGCATTTAATGAATATGCCAAAAGGGCGTATCGCTACGCCCTTTGATTTAGGTTAAAGTGAAATTATTTGTTGTCTTTCACTTCTTCAAACTCAGCATCAACAACATCATCATTTGGTTTGCTGTTGCTTTGAGCTTGTTGTGCATCAGCTTGCTGTTGATCCACTTGAACAAGTTTTTGAGCAACTTCTGCAAGCGCTTGAAGTTTAGCTTCGATAGCCGCTTTATCTTCACCTTTCGCAGCTGTTTCTAAATCGCTTAATGCACTTTCAATTGCTGCACGATCTTCAGCTGGAACTTTGTCACCGGCTTCTTCTAATTGTTTACGTGTGCTGTGTACAAGGTGATCAGCTTGGTTGCGAGCTTGTACTAATTCTTCAAATTTACGGTCTGCTTCAGCGTTTGCTTCTGCATCACGAACCATTTGTTGAATTTCTTCATCACTTAAACCTGAAGAGGCTTTGATGGTGATTTGTTGTTCTTTACCTGTGCCTTTATCTTTCGCAGAAACATGGATAATACCGTCAGCGTCGATGTCGAAGGTTACTTCAATTTGTGGCATACCTCGTGGAGCTGGGTTAATGCCTTCAAGGTTGAATTGGCCTAAAGATTTATTCGCTGATGCTTGTTTACGTTCACCTTGTAACACGTGAATGGTTACTGCACTTTGGTTATCTTCTGCTGTTGAGAATACTTGCGATTTTTTAGTTGGAATCGTCGTGTTTTTCTCAATTAAGGTAGTCATCACACCACCCATGGTTTCGATACCTAAAGATAACGGCGTTACGTCTAACAATAATACATCAGTTACATCACCCGCTAATACACCACCTTGAACTGCTGCACCGATAGCAACGGCTTCATCCGGGTTCACGTCTTTACGAGGTGCTTTACCGAAGAATTCTTCTACTTTTTGTTGTACTAATGGCATACGGGTTTGACCGCCCACTAAGATAACATCATCAATTTGTGATGCACTTAAGCCAGCATCGTTTAATGCAACTTTTACAGGTTCAAGTGATTTCGCCACTAAATCTTCTACTAAAGATTCTAATTTAGCACGAGTTAATTTAATGTTTAAATGTTTAGGACCTGTAGCATCTGCAGTGATGTAAGGTAAGTTCACATCAGTTTGTTGTGCAGAAGAAAGTTCAATTTTCGCTTTTTCACCTGCTTCTTTTAAACGTTGCATTGCAAGTGGGTCATTACGTAAATCAACGCCTTGTTCTTTTTTGAACTCATCCACTAAGTAGTTGATTACACGGTTATCGAAGTCTTCACCACCTAAGTGAGTATCGCCATTGGTTGCTAATACTTCGAAGGTTTTTTCGCCACCTACTTCATCAATTTCGATGATAGATAAGTCGAATGTACCACCACCTAAGTCATAAACAGCGATAGTTTTGTTGCCTTGACCTTTATCTAAACCGTAAGCTAATGCTGCAGCTGT